>NZ_JACJQM010000174.1:0-8653 GCF_014696655.1 Nostoc sp. FACHB-888
GCAACTTCGGGATCAATGGATTAGCTTACCGCTAATTGGCTTTGCATTGGCAGCAATCTTTCCCGCCACCATCTGGTTGATACCTCAACGATTACCAAATGCCTTGGTTCCTGCGGCTGTTAGCTTTGCCACCAGCATCGCCAGTTTTGGAGCAGCGCTCATACCCACTGGAGCAGGCTGGGTTGCAAGTTGGGCAGGTTTAGAAATTATTCCAATGTTGATGCTGCCATTGGCGTTCATAATGGTGGGTTTACATTGCTGGCTAGTGCAACATTCGCTCAGAGGCAAGTAAGGTATTCATGCAGGGATTGGCAGAGTTTACAGTTTAGGCACAAGCCTTGAAAAAATATACCAGCCGTCAAAACAATTCAAAATTCATGCACGATCAATTTCATTATTAAGATTCACTTTTTGAACAAGAATGATACAAGTCTGGGTGGTTTATTTTGGTCTTGCTCATGCCACCACTCGTTGAAATCCTCAAGCCGCAAACCATAATTTTTGGCTGCCTGAAAAAAATCTGATAGGTGATGTATAAATGCTGGGATTTCAATCACTTCTTGATTTCTTTGAAAATTAGCTTGTGTGCCTCGATACTGTCTGAATGGATGAAGTTCACAAATGAAAAAGTATCCTCCCGGAACGAGTACACGGGAGACTTCTGAAAAAATTTTTGACAAATCTTTGATGTGTTCTAAAACGAGATTACAGGTGATCAAATCAATAGACTCGTTGCTGCAAATCCATTGGTTTGTAATGTCTGCGGTAATGAACGTCACGTTGACTGAATTTACTTTCTCTTTCGCCTTCTCGATCATGGCTGCTGAAAAATCAACTGCATAGACTATTTGGGCAATTTGTGATAAAAGCAAAGTATTTTTGCCTGTGCCACAGCCAATTTCAACGACTGATTTACATCTCTTACGCATTAAGATTTCTTTAGTAACGATTTGATCCAAATCGCGGGTCAGGTTTTGATCAGCATCATAGGTGGTTGACCAATTATCGTATGCGGCTTGAACACTCATATTGACTCAGAAATGGCTACATTTTGGTGAGTAGAATTATCCTACATTTACTTATTATGCCAAAGATTCCTATTAAGCTTACGAGCTTACGTGTAACTCGATGGATGGGCTTTGTACCTCAGCCCATCCTACCGCGCTTGAGTGCAAACGACATTCTTATTTCTGTTTGCAGGTTGTGGTAAGTTCTACATTGTAGAAAGTCCCAGGTTTGGGATTAATTGAACGCAACTGCTGGATAAAAGCATTAAATGTTGTATTGCTTGTGCCGAAGCCAGCTTCAGCACAAGCAGATAAACCTCCTTCAATGGGAATAGATCCGGTACTGGGACTATATACAATGAATTTATCAACAGTGCCAGTGCCAACCCCAAACCCAATAATCTGACGAACTGTTCTCAAAGCTCCATTATCTAAGGCACCACCAATACTGCCAATACTGATATTAACCGCACGACTTTCAGCCACAGCTGGCGCACTAATCGACAATACTGCCCCAACAATCATCAAACAGGTGAACTTCAACATTATCCTCGACTCCAAAAAATTGAAAAACTAATAATTAGGTTTTGACATGGATGAAGTATATCAGAGACGTAAGCCATGTAAGGTTTTCAGATACGCTTGTGTGTGCGAAAACTACAAAATCTCTGATTCTGAACTTTTGAGGATTACTTCAGCATTACGTCTTTCCTTTTCTGAAAAATGTTAATTTCTTAAAAATTCTTTATAAAATCGTGTTTGCAGACAGACCTCTGGCTGTCTAATCAGTATTTAAGGGTTGAGACTTAAGCACAGTTAGAACTCAAGGTGTGGACATCTTCAATTTTGACGGAACAACACAAAGCGTTGCGTTACCCACCTTTCTCACGCCATCCATTCAGTCCAATGCGGCGCATCTGTCAGCAGTTGAGCAAACTTTTGAGGGTAAGCGTCTTCAAACTCCAGCATCACGCCGCAACTTCAGGCATAACCCCTTCCATCCTTGAACTTCTTGCGTTTCGAGACTATGGTAAGATTCAAGACTATGCAGGAGAAACTTAGTTGAGGCTCAAAGGCTCAAACAAGATTTACTGCAAACACTGCCAGATCAGCCAGATTGGGGAATAAGAGAAGCTTAAGTCGATATTTTCCTCCATGAAGGATTAATTGATGATGCAATAAAAACAGTAAAGAGAGATACTTACTATGATTCCAAACTGGTTCATTGAGTCATGGATGCAGCGGTTTCCCATCGTCCAGATTGGGTAATTGATAACGCAAAGCAGACGGGCAGAACCAATTATGGAACAAGAGAAAGCTGACCGTTATGACGCTGCGGTTAATTGGCTAAAAAAATCAAAGCTGCTTATGTTCAACTAGGGCAAAAAGCTGAATGGTTTGCTTATCGCTCAAAATTAGAAGCGGCTTATGGACGTAAACATAAATTAATGGAATTATTTAAAGAACTGAATTAATAGGATGATTAATTTGGCGAATGATACCACAAAACTGCAAACACAACTTGCCCATATATACTTCGAGTTACATCCTTCCTTACAAAAAATTATTCAGTTATTTTCGGTAATTTATGCACCGATAGACAAAAATTCATTCGTAAGTTGTATTAGTAAGACTGGCGCTTTAGATGACAAGAATAAACCTTGGGGTACTAAAACCCTTAGTCCCCAAATTGATAAATTGTTAAAAGCAGGCTTGTTAGTACAGTCAAGCAGACAAGGTGCTGAATGTCATCCGTTACTAACAGAAATTGCGACTCGTCATGCTGTACAAACCGGACAGTTTGAAATCCTGGTGACAGCAGTAGAAGAGAAGCTACCAATACGGACTCACTGGAACAGAGATTCTCGGATATTCTCCAGTCTGCGCCAGTGCATCAGAGAAATCCGCATTGGTATTTATCGTCAAGACCTTAGTTTTATTAATCAGCAAATTGAAGATTACCAGAAGTACAGTGATAGCGAAGAAAAAATAGTAATAGAAAATATTTTTGAACAGATATACAATAATCCATTTGATGCAGATTGGTTTAAGACCCTTCCACTTGGATTATATGAAAGTGGCATATCAAGTATCCTCTTCAATTCAGCCTTAAAATTATCTGCTTCTGAAGATACGTTGACGCTGCTAGAAGAAGAATGCTCTAACAGTGGAAAAAATTGCTCAGATTATCTACATCTGATTTTGACAGAACAACTGTTGTTACAAGGTTGTACCCAAGAAGCACAAAAAAGCCTGGAGCGCGTATCAAATGAATATCAAAATAATGCTGCTATCTTTTGGGGTTGGTTAAGTTTTCTGCGGGGTGAAAATGAACAAGCCATAAAATATTATACAGATGCCCTGAAAGCGATCAAAAAGGCTACAGGTAAACGGCAAATATATTTCAATACAATTGGGGGCTTATTTTTTATCCTCGCATTGTTAAAAGATGGTTCAGTGCAACGCCTCAAAGAAGCAGAAGAGTATAGCAGTTTGATGTCCCGTCAAGGGGATCATTGGCTCAGGTTCACTTATGGCAGACTGAACATGGTATTGCAAGTTCAGCTTGGCGATATTACCCAAAAACAATTTGTAGTCAGTGGTCATATTTCCTCCGTGGAAGAAGAAAATAGTTTACAAACATTGTTTTGTTCGCTATGTCTTTACTGGATGGATGCAGAAAATGCTAAAAAACGCTTACCTAATTTACTAGAACCACTATATCGGCGATCGCTTGCCTCTGGTTATCACTGGTTGGGAATGGAAAGTGCAGAACTCCTATCCCGGCTCAAACCAAGTAGTAACTATAATCAACTTGCCCCCGCACTGCGAGAAGATAGCAATATTCAAACCATCGTAGACTTAATTCGACCCCAAGAAGCTTGGGAAATGTGCCTCAATGCCTTGGCAAATCTCCAATCAAGACCACAAACATCCCTAAAACCAGAATCTGAACTACGTTTAGCATGGTTCATAACCTTCTATCCCAGCAGATGTGTCTTGCAACCACGAGAACAAAAAGTGAATGCCAAAGGGGAATGGAGTAAAGGTCGCCCCATAGCCCTCAAGCGTCTAAGCAGTGCATTATCTGAGTTTGATTACATCACACCCCAAGATATGCGGGTATGTAGTTGTATTGAAGTATATAGTGAAGGCTATTACGGGAAAGTTGATTATACCTTTGGTGAAAAAGCCATCTCTGCTTTAATTGGACACCCGTTAGTTTTTTGGGAAGATACACCGACTATTCGTGTAGAAATTGTCAAGGGAGAACCGGAACTACTGGTTAAAAAAGGGAAACTTGATCGTCTCACCTTGGAATTTTCTCCCAAATTACCAGAATCACAAAATATTCTGCATATCAAAGAAACCCCAACCCGCATCAAAGTCATTGAAATTACTGCCGAACACAGACGCATTGCGGAGATTATTGGTAAAGATAATAAATTAAATGTACCTGCCTTCGCCGAGAAGCAAGTTTTGGCAGCGATCAACGCCGTCTCTGGCATCGTTACTGTACATTCTGATATTGGCGGCGGACTCGAAGGTGCAGAAGAAGTACCCGCCCAGACTCTACCCCATATTCATCTTTTACCTGCCAATGTCGGCTTGAAAATCAGCCTTTTGTCGCGCCCCTTTGCCCAAGGTGGCCCCTACTACCGTCCTGGTACAGGTGGTGAAACAGTAATTGCCGAGATTGACGGGAAACGTCTGCAAACCAGACGAAATCTGCCCCAAGAGAAACAACTTGCTAAAGCCGCCATCAAAGCCTGTCCCACCTTGACGCGAACTGAAGAACAAGATGGTGAATGGGTTATAACTGACCCAGAGGACTGTTTAGAATTGCTGTTAGAACTGCAAGCACTGGGAAATAACATAGTTATAGAATGGCCACAAGGAGAAAAACTGCGTGTTAGCCACAATGCCGATTTGAAAGACTTTAATTTATCAATTCAACGTCAGCAAGACTGGTTTGCGGCAACTGGGGAGTTGAAATTGAATAACGACCTAGTGCTGGATATGCAGCAACTACTAGAGCTATTGGAAAAAACCCCCAGCCGATTTATCCCCCTTGGTGATGGTCAATTTTTGGCTTTAACTCAAGCTTTTCGGAAACGCCTCGACGAATTGCGGATGTTTTCGGAAAAGCATAGTAGAGGTATTCGTTTTCACCCCTTGGCAACATTAGGGTTAGAAGATTTTGTCGATGAGGTAGGTAAGGTAAAAGCAGATAAACATTGGAAGGCACATAGAGAGCGACTCCAGGAGGTAAAAAACCTCCAGCCGGAACTGCCATCTACGCTGCAAGCAGAACTACGTGACTACCAAATGGAGGGTTTTTGTTGGCTGGCGCGTCTGGCACATTGGGGTGTGGGCGCTTGTTTAGCAGACCAAATGGGACTCGGTAAGACCTTGCAGGCATTGGCTGTCATTCTCAGAAACGCCCATGAAGGGCCAACCCTAATAATTGCGCCGACTTCCGTGTGCATGAATTGGGTGAGTGAAGCGCAGAAGTTTGCCCCAACTCTGAATATTATTCAATTTTCTGGTGCTAACCGCCAAAAATTATTAGATGGTTTACAACCATTGGATATGTTGGTATGTAGCTATGGCTTATTACAGCAAGAAGAAGTAGCGCAAATGCTTTCTGGTGTACAGTGGCAAACGATTGTTCTGGATGAAGCCCAGGCGATTAAAAATATGACCACTAAACGTTCTCAGGCAGCCATGAACCTAAAATCTAATTTTAAGTTGCTGACTACTGGGACTCCGATTGAGAATCACCTGGGTGAGTTGTGGAATTTGTTCCGTTTTATTAATCCTGGGTTATTGGGTTCTTTTGAAAGCTTCAATCAACGCTTTGCTACCCCCATTGAAAAATATCAGGATAAACTTGCACGTAATAAACTCAAAAAACTGATTCAACCATTTTTGTTACGGCGGACAAAAAATCAAGTATTAGAAGAGTTACCATCTCGTACCGAAATTTTGTTGCATGTAGAGTTAAGTCGAGAGGAAAAGGCATTCTATGAAGCGTTGCGCCGTCAGGCCATATCTAAACTTACCGAAACTGATGCAGAAGCAGGAAAGAAACATTTGCAAGTTTTGGCTGAGATTATGAAACTGCGTCGCGCTTGCTGTAATCCCAGCCTCGTTATGCCTGATACTGAATTACGCAGTTCCAAGTTACAACTTTTTGGTGAGGTGCTGGGTGAACTTCTGGAAAATCGTCATAAGGCGTTGGTGTTTAGTCAGTTTGTTGACCATTTGCACATTATTAGAGATTATCTCGAACACCAAGGTATTAATTATCAATATCTAGATGGCAGCACTTCAGTGGCAGAGCGCAAAAAACGGGTGGATGCTTTCCAAGCTGGTTCAGGAGATGTATTTCTGATTAGTCTCAAGGCAGGCGGTACAGGACTGAATCTAACTGCTGCTGATTATGTGATTCATACAGACCCTTGGTGGAATCCCGCAGTGGAAGACCAAGCCTCAGACCGCGCCCATCGCATTGGGCAACAGCGCCCAGTGACCATTTATCGTCTAGTAGCAAAGGATACTATTGAAGAAAAGATTGTGCAATTGCACCACCACAAGCGAGATTTGGCGGATAGCCTGTTGGAAGGTGCCGAGATGAGTGGCAAGATATCAACGGAAGCCTTGTTACAGCTGATTAGTGAAGGTTAAAGCATTTACCAAGGCTTTTTTGACAATAATCGCTCATTCAGTAAGTTGCTTTTATCTGACTTGAGCGAGCGCAAAACTTATTGCGCCATAATTATTACCTGTAAATAAGGTTTTGGCACGGTGATCCCTAACCGCCCAATTCAAATTATAGAGGGATTTAATCATGATGCAAGATGATGAAATACTTAACGTTATATTAATACTGGCTATATTTCTGGCAATTAGTTGGAAATAAATACTAAGAGAGCGGAAATTATGCAAGTGTGTCTGGTTACAGGTGGTAATTCTGGTGTAGGTTTAATGACTGCTATAGGTTTAGCCAAATTAGGCAATCATGTATTTATTGCGTGTCGTTCGGCAAACAAAGCCGCAAAAGCTATAGACTACATCCGTCAAACCACCGGAAATGAAAATGTGAAATTTTTACCTCTTGATCTAGCTTCTTTAGATTCAGTTCGTAAGTGTGTAAAACTATTTAATGGCTACAATTTGCCATTACATATATTAGTCAATAATGCGGGGATATTCAACAACAGAGGTACAACCAACGAAGGTTTTGAACTGATTTGGGGAACGAACTATTTAGGTCATTTTTTGCTGACTTATTTATTATTAGAAAAGTTGCAAAAATCTGCTCCTAGCCGCATTATTATGTTAGCATCAGATTTGGCATTATCTCCAAGTGGTATTGACTGGAATTTATTAGTTAAAAGGACACCTTTAAATTTCCTAAAATTATATGCTGTTTCAAAACTCTGTTTATTGCTTTTAACAAGAGAACTTTCTCAGCGATTAAATAATTCTCAAGTCACCGTTAACGCCATACATCCAGGCTTTGTACAATCAAATATTACTATATGGCATCGTCTCAGTAAATATTTAGGTTTAGGTATTTCTTCGGAAGCCGGAGCATATAGTACCCTTGTTTGTGCTACTTCCCCAAATTATCAAAATATTAGTGGAAAATTTTTAGATAGTCACGCTCAAGAAATTATATTACCTGAAATAGCACAAAATCAAGAATTATCACAGCAATTATGGGAATGTAGTTTATTATGGGCTGGTTGCAACCAACAGCAGAATACAAAGAAAATTAATTATGATGGTAGTGATGAAATATGGGGGCCAAATTCTCTGAGTTTAAGCAGTAATGAAATAGCTGAGATTACCCAATATATTTTTGATAATATTATTTTAAAAATCCCAACAAAAATATTCTTAGAACAGGTAGTTAAATCATGTATTAGATTTGATATTGGGTCGTTATTCATTATATTGCTTCAAGTGTTTACCAGATGTTTTTACATGGAAAGACATTTAGATTCACCTGTAATTTTGCAATTATGTGAGGATAAAAATTTATTAGAGAGGCTTAATGCTCATTTAGGGGATAATTTAGTATTATGGCGGTCAGAACTATGGGTAAATTATCCCGCCCAGCAATTAATTCCTTTTTGGCATCAAGACTCTTATTCTAAACTCCTGGAAGGAAATGGTAAAACTATCAATGCTTATATAGCTTTGACAGAAGTTAATGAATATAATGGATTTGAGTATATACCTAATATTTACTTAAAAAGTTGCCAGATAAAAGGAACCGATCCTTTTAGTGGAAATAACTTTTTTGAAATCCCTGATGAAGTTGCGAAAAAAGCTATTCCTGTAGTGTTATGTCCTGGCGAGTTTGTACTATTTACTAATACACTATTACATCGCTCAATACGTAATAATAGCGGTAAAGTCAGACTTTCTTTAACGCTAAGGTTGACTCAACCAGGGGTAAAAGTTTTACCAGGTTATACTTCTAATTACCAGAAGCCTGTAATTTTGCAATCACAAAATAGCGTTGATCTTAAGAGAATGCCTGAGAAGTAAGAAAGCTTACGTAACAGTATCCTCTCGTGAGAACAAATACTTAAGTATTGAAAATAATTTTGCAAAGGGTCTTACTTGAA
>NZ_JACJQM010000175.1:0-8553 GCF_014696655.1 Nostoc sp. FACHB-888
TCTTATGAGGTTAACGAACCTGCTTGGGGGTCATTCCAGTCAGGCGCTTAAACTGTTGCGTCAAATGGCTTTGGCTGGAGAAGCCGACTTGTAAGGCAATGTCCGCGATCGCCAAGTCCGTTTTCGACAGCATCACTTTTGCTTGTTCCACCCGCTGTTGAATCACATACTGATGCGGCGAAATTTTAATTGTTTGTTTAAACAAACTGGCAAAGTAAGTGGGGCTGATATTAACGACATTTGCCAGTTCAACCAGTGACAAATCTTGATCTAGATGAGTGTGAATGTAGTCGAGCGCTTGCTGCAACTGGATATGAGTTAAGCTTCTATTCTCAGGTGCAATGATTGGTGCATCCTCAGAATAATGCCGCAACAGATGGATGATTAATGCTTGAGACAAGGATTCAACATATAATCGCCCCATCATGCCACCTGATTTCACCTCAGCTAAAAGTAGCATGGCAATCTGCTGAAGATTCAAGTCTTGCTGACCGAAATGGTTGACCAAATTAACCCGTGCTGTATTGATTTGAGACACTTGGGCAACTTGTTCGACCAGCTTTGGCTGTAAATGAATGTTGAGTTCCGTTTGGACAGCCTCACTTCCTGGACAACACCAGTAGCTCAACTGTTCAGCCGGAACCAAGAGGCTATCTCCTTTTTGAAAGATTGATTCGTGCCAGCGTTCGTCAGATTTCTGACTCAAATAAGTGGGATGCCCCATCGGTAAGATTAGCCAATGATCCGACAGAGCAGGCAGTTCCATTTCTTCTATTTTGCCAGGAATTGAAGTATAGTCATGCTGCTCAACCAGGATGCCATTCCAGCCCATCTGCCGACTGGATAAGGTCAGCGTTCTCTGGAGTCGTTGGTTCAGCTCACTTGGTTTAAGAAGGGTGTAAGTCATAGAATTTGTCTGCACCTACTCACTTATTCACAGCTTGAGGAAAAAACGCTTTCTGATTTTCTTAGCTTTTAACACGAGTTCATCTCAGGTCATTCGTGAGAGGTTAAGGTCAGATACGATTTGTCAATAAGCAATAGTACTTATAATATTGCCAAAATCGGAGTTAGAAACAGAATTTTTGATCGGGAATAATGATTTAGCATCAAATAAGCTAAATCATATTTTTTCAAGATAATTCATTCATTTTATCGATTTTTGCAATTATCTATGTCATTTTGAAATCTCTCTTAGATTTTATTAGTAAATAAGGTGCGTTTCCCCTGACGGGAGAGGTGTCCTGCATCCTTCTTAAATGCATTCTAGTTATCACCCTTGTTTCGCAGTCGTCCGGATCTGGTCGCGGAACCATGCATGCCCAGAATCACCACTGAGTCGAGGATGCCAGATCATTGTGTAGGGAAAGTCACCAATCTCTTGAGGGGGTAATACCTGCCGAAAGTGTGACAACTTTGAGAGTTCGAGTGCTAGACGCATAGGAGCGGTGAATATCAGGTCGGTACCCACAATATTGAGCGCAGTTGCCATGAAGTAGGGAGACTGGAGTACGATATTTCTCGCCTTCCCCAGATCAGCAAGCGGACGATCAATCATAGTTTGCTGCCCTTCGGCTGTGGCGACTACTGCGTGTGGGCGATGCAGATATTCGTCCAAAGAAAACCGCTTGCCCTTGAATTTACAGTCCGCACTTATCATGCACACAAAGTGCTCGTGGTACAGCACTTCCACCTTCAATCCTTTGGGTGGGGTGGGCACGCTGCCGACACCAAGCGCCACGTCGCAGCGACCCATCTCCACGTAACGATAACTGTCTTCTGTCCAGCCAATGACTTCAACGCGAACGCCAGGAGCAAATTTGCGACAGATCTGCACGGTGCCACGGACGATAACAGCAGCGGCATAATCGGTGCCTGTGACCCGGAAACGTTGTTGTGAGGTGGAAGGATCAAAGTCATTGCTGCCAATCACTGCGTTTAAGCGAGGCAGGAGAACTTCCAACTCTCGCAGCAAGCGCTCACCACGCGGTGTTCGCTCGTACCCTACGCCGCTACGAACGAGCAGGTCATCGCCAAGTGCCGATCGCAACCGCCCTAACACACGGCTCATTGCTGGCTGGCTTAGAGAGAATCGGGCTGCCGCACGAGTGATATGCTTCTCCTCTAAAAGAGCTTGTAGAGCCAGAAGCTGATTCAGATCAATGCGTGAGAGGTTGGGGAACTGTTGAGCCATGATCTGAGTATATACCACTGTTGATATAGTACTCATTCGTAATATGCATTGGACAGATTATAAATGTCATGTAATGGTTGTAGTAGGTTCACCGCCCGGCTGAATCGGTTTAAGCAATTGCCTATTGCGATCGTTAAAGCCAAATCTAGGAAATCATTATGAACATGAAACGTCGTAAATTCTTGGGCATTATGGCAGGCACTAGCGTCGTTGTCAGTCTCGCTAGTGTCTTGACACAAAGTGTCAAATCTCATGCACAGCAGTTATCAGGTGCTCTCGCTGATCGCTTCCGGCGCATGTCGCAAGAAGCCGAAGCCCGTGGTCTAGCCGAGCCGTTTAAGGGTGTTACTACAAACGGCGATGTTGTCTCAGGTTTGTTCCCCATCCGCTCGACCGGAGTCTCCACTGCGCCCGTCCGCAGGTCTGCTGATGCTTTTCTCGCCACCTTGACCCCGGAGCAGCGCAGCAAGACGATATTTTCAGTTGATGACCCGGAATGGCGTAAGTGGATGAACCAGCACTTTTACATCCGTCAGGGCACGGGCTTCTATGAGATGACTGAGTCCCAGCGCGAGGTAGCTTTCAATCTGTTGCGAGCCTCGTTCAGCGCTAAGGGATTGAAGCAGTCGCGCGACATCATGCGGCTCAACCACACGCTGGGCGAGCTGAATGACAATAACTTCGACGAATACGGCGAGTGGCGCTACTGGATTACGGTGATGGGCACGCCTTCAGATACGGAGCCGTGGGGCTGGCAGCTCGACGGGCACCATCTAATCGTCAACTACTTCGTGCTGGGCGATCAAGTGGTGATGACACCCACTTTCATGGGTTCCGAGCCAGTGACGGCTAACTCCGGCAGGTACGAAGGCACGACTGTGCTGCAAAACGAACAAAACAAGGGTCTAGCGCTGATCAACGCGCTCAATAATGCACAGCGTGAGAAAGCTATCATTGAGGTTTCCAAGACTCGCAACAGCAGCGTGGGCGAAGCCTTCAGTGACAACATCGTTCTCGACTATGCTGGTATTGGCGCTGCGGAGTTCACAGCCGAGCAAAAGAAGCAATTGCTCGATTTGATTGGCGAGTATGTGGGGAATATGCGCGGCGGGCACGCGGAGGTCAAAATGTCTGAAGTGCGGCAGCATCTAGACGAGACCCGGTTCGCTTGGATCGGCGAGACGGAGGCAAACAGCGTCTTCTATTACCGTATCCACAGCCCGGTGATCTTGATCGAGTTCGATCATCAGACGCCTATCGCTCTGCGGTATTTAGAACGTGGTCAGCCTACACGCGAGCATATCCACAGCGTAATACGAACGCCGAATGGCAACGACTACGGTAAAGATCTACTCCGGCAGCACTACCAACAGCACCCACACCCACACAGTCACTGAATGATTTTGTACAGTGCAATATCTCAGCTTGAAGATGGTCGAATAACAAGTCGAATAATAATAGGAGATATGCATTATGCTACGTGGGTTTAGATATTTGATTTCCGTCTCACTCTTGCCCTTTTCACTTGTAGCGCTAGGTTCGCCCGTACTCAGTCAAGCGCAAAGTCAGTTGCCGTATTGGACTGAGGCTGCGCCGCCAACGATCGCTCGACAAGAGCTTTATCCAGAAGTTTTGAACGGAAAAATTTACGTAGTCGGCGGTTTACTCAGCCCAAACACTGGGTTTTCAGCACATTTCGAGTCTTATGATCCTGTCAAGGATGCATGGACAGTATTGAGACCGCTACCTGAAGCACGCCATCACATCACGCTGTCGGCAGTCAGGGGTTTGCTCTACGGTGTTGGCGGTTTCACAGGTGGGTTTCCGAACTGGCGCGCCCAGCCGACGATGTTTATATACAATCCTACCTCTAATACTTGGAGGAAAGGCACTGACCTGCCAGTGGCTCGCGCCGAGGGCATATCCGCAGTCGTTGACGATAAAATCTACCTGATTGGCGGACGCGTTCGAGCCACTGAGGACGCTCGGCTTTTCAATGACCACATTGACAGCGTGCGAAACGAAGTATTTGATCCGACGACTAGGCGCTGGTCGACCCGCGCCAATGCACCGACACCGCGAAATAGCGCTGCGTCGGCTGTAATTGATGAAAAGATTTACGTAGTCGGGGGTCGCAAGTTTTTCAAGAATGCTGATGGCACTACGCGCCAAGTCAATGTACCAAATCTTGAGGTTTACGATCCGAAGCTTGATCGTTGGGAGACGCGCGAGCCTATGCCTCAACCTCAAGGCGGTCTGGCTGCAACCTCCCTCAACGGCAAGCTTTACGTTTTTGGCGGCGAACAGTGGGTTCTGGAGCAGAAAGTTTTCGCCGAAAGTTGGGTATACGACCCGAAAACCGACGTTTGGGAAGTACTGCCACCCTTACCAACTCCACGACATGGATTGGGAGCATCAGCCATTGGCAACCGAATTTTTGTTTTTGGCGGAGGAACCCAAACAGGCGGAAATGCAGCTACCGCGATCCACGAAGTGCTAGTATTGCCCACCAAGTGAGTGTATCTGACGAAATCTCTGAATCTGATGAGCGTTGGGGCGTAATGCTGGAGTTTGAGGAAGTCAGCCCATATAGATTTGCTCAACAAGGGGCAGATGTTGTCTAGGGTGCTGTTATTAGGTTGATGATAGGCGTGATTCGATTTTTGATTCTTACTGGAGCTTCGGAAACTCTGCCTTTGCTCCACAATTGGTGAATAGCTAAATTGTCATTCAAGCTTCTCTATTCAAGAGCTTTGTCATTAGAAAACGCTCGTGTTTTTGATAGCCAACTCGATGGTACAGGCGCTGGGCTTTTGGGTTTTCAAAATCTACTTCTAGATGAAGGGCTTGAACTCCTAAACTATGGCAAATCTCCTCTGCAAATCTCAACGTCTGCGTACCGATACCTTGTCCGCGATGCTGTGGGCGAAGATAAAATTCATCCACAAAAGCATCTCGACCTCGGTACTCTAGGCTGTACCCTAACGTCAAAATAATATAGCCAATCACCTCATCTTCTTGCCAAATCAGCCATGTTTGTCCAAAAAATTCATTACTCAAAAACTGTATTAGTACATCGCGAACGTTATTTTTATCAAATGCTAGGTTTTCGGTTTCATGAAACTCCTCAACAAGTTCTAATACAAGAGTTAGATCGGAAACTGCGGCTTTTTGATAGTTAATATTCACAATACATCATGTGAGCGTGGCCAAAATACAAAATGCCAATCACCTAATCAGATTTGATTGAGATTATTTTCAATTAATTAGCGATCGCTCTTGGTTAGATAAGTCTGTTTTATATGAACTTTCTCTCCTCAAGTCAGGCTGTCGCATTGTCGTAGAAAGCTTTCATCTGAGCCAACCATAAACAGCGCGATTCATCCCAAGTGTAAAACATATGTCCACCTAGAAAATGTTTTACAGTTAGGTTGGGACGAATGTGGGGATTTAATTTCATCATATCTGCTAGATGCTTTGAGGCAAAATAAGGAGTGACCAAATCGAACAATCCATGAGCGATGTACACTTGCATATAGGGGTTCAAAGCCATCCCGACGCGCAGATCGTCCACTGAACCTAGAAAACCCTGCTTGAACTCGCCTTTGAGCTCGAATTTCCAAGCTTTGAATGTTTCCAAATTCAGCAGATGGTAAGACAAGTCGGTTTCAACACCTAACGTGTCTCGCAAGTGGCTATTGATTGCCCCAGTAAACAAGCGATCTAATCCATCAAGAGTCGGATCGCTGCCCTCATAATTCACGCGACCCGGAAAAGGATCGATAGCCGTAATTGACGCGTCGTAAAGTCCTACAATTCGCTGTTGATCTCGCAGCAGTTCCCTGGCAAAGATTTCAATGCCAATCCTTCCTCCAAGTCTCTCAATCAGTTCTACGGGCAAGCCGATTAGCCCTGCCATCTGCTGATAGGCAGTTTGGCGCTCATCGGGTGTCATCGTATCTCCCATTGCCAGAAGTGGAATCAAGGTTGTGCGAGCAAATTGTTCTGCTGCTGCTATGTGAGCTTGTAAATTCCCTTGTTCTGCTGCCCATTGGACGCGGTTGTGATGAGCGGCACTAGCCGCAAAGGAAGGAATCAGGGTTGCCCAAGCCGTAAGGTTGTAATCGCTACCAGCTAGCAGGCTGAACTCCAAAGCCGGAGAGATCACAATAGCACCGCAAAGACCGACACCAAATTCCTGTTGCAGCTTGCGGGCTAACCTAGCAACCCGAAAGCCGCCATAACTTTCTCCGGCAATAAAGATCGGGGACAGCCATCGCTGATGACTAGAGAGAAATCGTCCAATGAATTCTCCCAGTGCTTTCAAGTCTCGCTCAACTTCCCAAAATTCCGTTTCCTTGGGTTTTTCTGCCTCACCAGAATTAGCTTTCTCGCTCTGTTTGGTATCCTTATCATCTTGAGCTAAACTACGACTAAAACCTGTGCCAATCGGGTCGATGAACACCAGGTCTGTAAAGCTTAACCAACTTTCAACATTGTCCACTACCCGAACTGGAGGTTTGGCTAGGCTACCATCAGATCCGAAATAAACGCGCTTTGGCCCTAATGCTCCCATGTGCAGATAGGCAGAAGCCGCTCCTGGCCCACCATTGAAGACGAAAGTGAGGGGTCGTAGCGTGGCTTGTTCAACCTCGGCTAAATAAGCCACATGGAACATTTCAGCAACGGGTTTTTCATGCTCAAACAAGGTTTGCCATTGGGCAAAAGCAGTGTAGCGAATCTGGCGATCGCCAAGCGATAGTGTTTGCTCAGTTATACTAGACTTGCGATTTCCGGGTGAGTTAGGAGTATCAGGCATCTTATGGTACTTCGTTAACAGGCAATGCAAACTGGTCGCAATGTAATACCTTTTTGAATAAGCTTATTGTGTTTTCAAATCTGAATAATTTCTTGAATATTTCATTAGAGTTTGCAATTGTTTGTATAAATTCGCTTTGGCTAATTAATTCTTATTAATAATTAGAATGTGTTGATTGTGAGTAATGGTAGAAATAAAGGAGACCGATCCACAGATGTTTGCTCAATTGGTAGCGGAGACTCCCGATTGGGTGCAGTGGATGGATGGGGTGAATTGGTCAAAGCTTGAAACCAAGATAACTGTTAACTAGGAGAGTTGCGCGATCTGTTAATACGGGTGCCTAAATTCTACTTGATGACAAAATTAGACGGGTCTTGATCCCGTCGATGCTTAGTGGGAATGGGGGCTGGCTGCCCATCACCCACAAGGGCTGCGGTTTTCTCCAGGGATTCCCTCAATCGCTTGGCTGCGTAGATAGACATATCTCGCGGTACATTAATGCGATCGCGCAAATATCGAAGAGCGACATCAGAACCCGATGGAGGTACACAGTCTTCACCTGTCATCATGTGTGTTAAAGCACAACGTAGGGCTTGATCAAACAATTTCTCATCCAAGGGGTTGACTCGGATAATATTAATGCGGTGGTCGATAGTTCGTTGAAGAGCTTCCATAGGGGAGTTTTCCGGTTCTGGATAAGTAACATCTGGTAGCCCGAACCAAGGGCCATTATCCACCCGCGCTTTATTAAAAAGCATCTGGGATTCGCCGTTTTCCCAACAGCCCCCCATCTGGGGCGGTAAATCATGTACGTGGGTGTGAAAGTCGCTCTGGGTTCCGCAGTAGGTCGGTCGGCTTTCCATTGCCGCAAACCATGAACTCAAGCGAGGGTTTTCCGAACGCAGAGAGTAGCCCTTGTAGTAGTAAAGGCTCGCATTGTCACTTTTTCGATGCGGTAGGGGATCTGTTTTTCCTCTAGCCATAACCAAACTTTTTGACAGTAAGGACACCAGGCGTGGTTATCACGGTACAGCGTTACCCGCACATCAGATTCCGGCTGACCAAACAAGCGCAACCTGGCTCTAGCGTTGGTGAAACCATTAACGGTATCTATTTGATAATCCGTGAGGGTTTCTAGTTCTTCCCAGATGTTGGGTGCGGTAGTCATAGCGGGAGTTGCGTAGGGCAATACTTAAGACAATTCTATACTCTACAATATTTTCAGTTACACCAAGGCATAATTTTACCGATAGGTTCGCCCACTTGAAAAAGATATTGGACAAATAGCAATATTGAGCCAATTAAATTTGGTTAACTCGTAGAGACTGCACACGGTTTTTGATTATTAACAACTTTTGGCTTTATTTGCCGCTCATCTGAGCAAATTAAAAGGATTTTACAGAACTATGCCAATTAAAAAACACATTAATCTTAATTTCATAGATAAATCGGAAAAAACTAACTCTAATGTGAATTCATTAAAGTTAGTTTTTACCAGTTTGAGTTAGGTTGAGCAAATGAGCGCACTGCTTCACTCACT
>NZ_JACJQM010000176.1:0-8587 GCF_014696655.1 Nostoc sp. FACHB-888
AGTGTTACTTAGAATCCGCTCTGCACTGATAAATCACAATTTGGGTTTCATTTCTCCAAACCATTATCAATCATGGGTTTTGTCTTATTTCAGTGCCATTCGGCCATATCTATTGCATGAGTCTGTATATTCGCCAAATTGCCACTACCTCCTAACAGCTTCGATTTGTCGAGGGTTGCTTACGCTAGATTAAACAACTTTTCTAAGCGATCGCTGATTTCTACAGGAAATTCTTCTGCATTCGGATCAACTGTTGAGTCTGAGGTGGCAAGCTGTTCTAATCCAGCAATAATTTGTTGTGGGCTGTAATTAGCACTTAATAATTCAAATAGTTCTGCGCGAGTAAATGTGCTATTCGACATGATGTGTCTCTCCTAAACCATGTGATGTGAATCTAAGTTGTTCTTGTTCAAAGTTGCTGCGAGTATATTCACCTTTGTTAACTTCAATAATGGCCTCAACAAGGGGCTTTTTATCAATGCCTTGAACAATGTCAGAAAACAATTCGCCAATCTTTCCTACTACCCATACTTGGTAGGTTGTCATTAATGGCGCACGTAGTCTCTTTTCTTGAGCAAAAGCTTTCATTCTTAAGAGTATTAATCTATACTCTGGAACAAGTTGGGCTACTTCTGTCCACCGTTCTAATGTACGGGGGCAGATGCCTAAAATTTTAGTTGCCTTGGCTTTTGACATCGGTAAAAGCAAGAAATTGACTCCCGATTGGCTTGGTTTTTGATGAAAAAGTTGTTCTCTCCATTGTGACTTCATGAACTTAGTCAAATCCGTGTCAATAGTCTCAAAAAGATAGTCAATATCTGTGTCAATCTCTGTATCAAGACCATTGTCAATATCTGTATCAATATTGATGTCCATGACAAACAACTATTGACTATCTATTGACCTTGCTCTTTTATAATAAAAAACCCATGTCGAAGTGGGTAGTGTCTGTGTGACCTTTTTGGATTTAAAAAGCGCTTAAATATAAATCTAATAAACCAAAATGATTTAAGACAGATTCTTTTGGCTGCTGGTAACGACTACTATACTCGTCAGCTAACCAGTGCTTCAAAGTTTCTGGTGGATAGTCGCTTAGTTCATGAATCTCGGACAGCGATAATCCGTGCTTCAATTTAAATTCTTTAGGATGAATCCGTTTCACCTTCAATAAGTGTTTGTTTGACATAATGCAATTACTTATAAAATCTTTCATCCGATGCGTTTTGATGCAGCGATACCGAAAACACAATTTTTGTACCTTCGATAAAAAGCAAGCAGACCATAAGTGAGGCTCGACCTCAAACACGGTAGCATCAAGGTTTTGAGACACGCGGACGATTTAGATGAGGCTCCCCACCCTAGTAATGCCGTCAAAAAGCTGTCTCATGGTCTGCTCAATCCCCTGCTCTGACTGATTTGGCGCCTCTATGAGAAAGAAAATTCATTTTTTTGAATTTTGCAGAGAACTCTGGTTTTTGGCTCCTTTAGTTAAAGTAGGTTTTTCCATTTGTTCTGCGGACATTTTTGTAGCCTGATTTTGCTTCATCAACACCGAGCGCAAGTACTGCCGACAAGCTGCTTCTCCCCGATAAATCAGAATCCGCAATGCCTGTACTTCCTGTATCGGAGAAATACAAATCTCAGCGATGGCAGTAATCAGATTTTGTTGCTTCTGCACGTAATCTTGATGCTGCTGCTCTAACACAGCAATTTTGGAGTTTAATTGTTGTATCTGCCGTAATGCTTGAGTTAAGGACGATTCTTTGTTTTGAGAGCGATTATCTAGAGTGAATGTCATATTATTGCTCCTAGGTACAACATGATTAGATTGATCGGCTGACCAGTCAGGACATTTTTCATCAAGTAGCTGTGGGGATGAACAGTATTCAGTACTGCCCGTTGAGAAGGAACACTCATCTTTTATCGTTGGTTTTTTCAGCGGTTCGTATTTGGATAACAAAGCGCTGAAGTCGTAAATTGTTACTGTTGATTTGAGTTCTGGCTCAGGTTTTGGTTTCGACTCTATGGCGAGTTCAGGAATGCCTAAACCAACTGCATTTTTAATTTCTTGCTCCATGATCTGATTCTCCTTGTTAAGAAAATTGCTCCACCTCACCAATTGCGTCCACTACTTCTCCCAAAATACTGAAAGCATCGTTTAGCACAACATCATTTGAGGTAGAAAAATGCTCTGACGATTGAATTTTACGATAATCCTTACTACTCCCAACCATTTGCAACGTATATTGACACCCTTGCAAGATAGTCCGTATCTCTGATGTGGTTAACTTAATTTCCATCATTGTTTCTCCTTCTAAAACTTGTCTTGATGAATACTGAGACTTGCTCCAACTAGAGAACTGCCTAAGAAGGCGGAAAAACTAACTAGCATAGCTCCAAGGCTTTTGTTTTTCTGCTGCTGCCACCTAGAAATGATGATGTTGGGGTTAGCATTTGTCTCGATAATCTCCATTCCCCAACATCCCATTGCTCCAACTCCTAAAAACCCAGTTAAAAGCAAAGAGACGATTGCAGTTCTTTCTATGGTGCGGTCAATGAATACTTTGGGGTTGAATCTTTTTCGAGTTCGACGAAGAACTAATTTATTACGAGTGTTTGAAGGCAAAGATGATTGATGAGTTACTTTATGGGTCTTCATTTGGTTTCGTCCAACTCCACAAAAAAGCCTGCACCAGTATTTTTAATCTTTACTAGCTTTCGATTCACCAGTGCTTGTATGACACAGAGGCTAAAGTTGATACTGCACAATCGAGCGCTACCCCCACAACGACGAAGATACTGTAGGCATAATGAGGAATGGTCAGCAGGGGCGGGATGAGTGGATTTTTTCGGCATGATGTTTTTCTATTGGTGTTATGAGAATATGTAATTCCTTCAATTCAGTTCAGGCAATTGTGCAAGCGCTCCTTCCATCCAATCGCTGATTGCTTGCTGTTGTTTCATCTACTCCTCGTGCTACAGCATCAACGACATGCTTCTAATAGGAGTTAACAGCATGATTAGGATGTCCAAACTTATTACCAGCCCAAGCCAAACACATAGTTTTCACTAGTTCATCAATCTTGGTAGTATCAAGCTCACTCGGACTCGTAACATTTCGAGAATGCAGCCATTCTTTCACCAAATCCAACGGATAATTCAAAAGTGTGCGAACTTCTTTGACTCGCAAATCTTTTGGGTTGATTGATGGTGGAGTTATAGCTTGTTTGGTTGGCTGAACTCTAGACTGTTGATTATCTTTGCGGGGTCTAATATTATTGTGCGGTTGTTCAGCCTTTTTAGGATTATTTACACTTTCAGCATCATCATCTTCATCTGCTGTTACCGATAAAATTGCACATACCGCATATCGACGCGCGTAGGTTAAGGCTGCACCCAATTTTTGAGAGTCAGCAATTTCAGGTAAAGGATAAGTGCTGGTGATACTCTCTCCAGATTCATGAAAAATATGAGTCCGTAGTACGGTTTTACTTTCAAAGATTTCAGTAGTTTGAATTATTACTAATCCATGTTTACCAAGCGCAGGAGTGACAGCATCCAATACAGCATCTAGGGTTGCATATTTGCGCTTGTAGTGAGGATTAGTACCGTCTTTTTGAATGGGGTTAAACTCTGCCTTGGCTTTAATTAGAGCTTTGATTAGTTCTTGCATTGTCCGGCTCCTCACATTTTACCAATCGCTTTCATTGACATCACCAGACACTTTTTTGCTAGATTTAGCCTTAGTAATCTGAAACTCTGAGGCTTTCAAGACAGGCATTGCCGCTTGTTTTACCGAAGTTTTAGCTTGTTGATAAAGGAATTGGGTTATTCCATCCGCGTCTTCCCCATCTTCCACTTGCGCCCATAAAGAGCAACCTAGTTCTAGGGATTCGTAGTCGCCAAGATTAAATTTCCTAGAGTAACTAACAGATACAGTCGTGAATTTCATTATGTTTGGGTTTACTAAATTTTGGTTGTCAGTTTTCTTCGTAGTTAGTGAGTTACAATTTGCACAGTTATATAAAATAGTTCGCCCTCTAAGTGCCGCTGTTTTTGCCATACTTTTAGCTTGGTTAGCAAGGTTCTTGACAAAGCCACATCAGCAAGAGTAGTGTTTATGGCTTTTCACCTTGTGGCATTGTTGTTGATTCTGCCCTTGCATGAGATATCCACCAGCTTGTGCTTCAAAGATTGTCAGTTTTGCAGGACAATCAAGAAGAAATTGATTATATTCTTTGGCACAGTTTGCTTGTAGTTTAGGTTGGATGGGTGGAATGAGAAAGACACTATTGTTTATGGTGATTGCTTCCATAATTGCGTTGTTGTTGCTAAAAATTGCGTTGATACTGGATAGTGTTCGACTCAGCTATTTATGACAGTGCCAGGAATTGCCTCTAACTCGTAAGTTAGCAGTTCAGCTTGGTGCAAATGTTTTGCTATCTCTGCTTCTAGAAGTATTTTCAATTCCTGTGGTGTCAGTAGTTCAAGCTCGTTCTCTAAGCGATTTTCTTCGGATTCAGAATTGATGTCAGGCATGACTACATAATGCCAGCCTTCATCGGATTCACGTAAAAAGCTGTCGCTTGGATAATACTTGATGCCGATAATGATTCCTTGTTGTGTACGTTGACCTAATGTAAAATGCGGGTATTTCCAACCTTGTGGAATTGATATTGTTGGTTGCATTATTCTGCCTCCTGATTAAACTTGACTTCAACAATTCCTTCGACACACCCCATTACCTCACTCAAGTAATGCAGGACATCGCCCAAGTGAGTTGCTGCTTCTGGGTCAATCTTCTTTTCAGCAATCAACAAAAGCCAGTTTTCATTTTGAGCAATCGCCTGAATATTTACGTAACATGAGTTGAACTGCTTCAGTATTTCTATCGGTTCCATTGGCTTATCCGATGAGTTGTGTTGTTCTATTTCGATAAACTAATAATTTAGTTTTGCTCCTCGCCATACAGGTGGGTCTTACTACCCACCCGTTTCCTTACGCTGCAACTAAATCTCTAGTTTCTGGAACGTATCTCTTTAACCGCTCCCACTCGTCACTCGTTAGTGCATCAAATTCTTGATCAAGTAATTCCTCTTCTGTAAGTGGCTGTTCTATAGCCGTTGTTAGTATCCTTGCCACGTTCAAAAATTCATCCAACCTAACTGCTGCATCAACCGGCTCGGCGTATCGAAGAGAATCGACTCCGTTAGACCAGTGGGTAATATGCTGAAATATCACCCCAATCATTGAATCAACTTTGTACACTCGATAATTCCTGGGGCAAGCTCCGCCAACGTAAACCAGTTTGTAGACAGAGATTTCCATGACCTCTGCGTTAGGGTCGGTTGGAGATAACAGTATTGGGGCTACAGCTTCGGCTTGGGATTCGAGGTGGCTGTATAGTTCTGCTTGGGCGAGGGCTTGCTCGTCTTTGAAGGGAACGTCAGCAACTGTAACTATTTGATTAGGCTTAAAGCTTGAAGGTGCTTGATGTGTGCAAACGGATTGCGTCATAATTATATTCCTGACTCATGCTTTGGGTTAGGTTTTCACAAAAGGCGATCGCTTCGTTTTCCAGACTCCGGCGGTCGTCTTTCGTTTAAGCTCATAAATATAGTATAGTTTTTGTTATCCCATTCGCCAACATTTTGGGATAACAAAATATAAATACCTGGGAGTACACTTGTTAATACAAGGGTTTCGCTGATAGCGTTGATCAAGAAAAGAGGAAAGTACTATGACTGAATCAAGGCTAAATATCAGGATTTCACCAGAAATGAAGGATGCTTTTTACCAAAAGGTTAAGGAAGAGGGAAAAAACGCTACTGATGTTCTGCTTGATTTAATTGAGCAATATCTGGGAAACAAAGCTGAGTCAGGGGATATTGTAGAGCTAAAGCACAGAGTTGCAAAATTAGAAGAGTTAGTATTGGGGGAAACTGCCGCCTGAGAGAAGAGAACGAATCTCTCAGGCAATTACTAGAAAAACTAAAAGAAATGCTCAAGGAAAAACCCGCCAATCAATAGGCGGGTTTACTGCTTTAAATGTGTTGAAATTTTGTGATGATGCTGTGCTAACATTTGGGATAACAAGCGTATTCTGTAAAAACGTCACATACCAGATGGAAGTGGCGCATCTGTAGCATCTGTGACAACAGTTGCCTACAGGCAGTAAACAAGGTGTATAGCTAGTTCCTTTACACTTCAAAATATGTTTTGTGTCTTTCAAAATGTGGAGAAAGCTAAACCTCAAGAGTTAGTTCCTTAAAAAGTCGCTCTTTGGTCAGTCTCGTAAATTACACAGTTCATGATCAATAAAACAATATCAAATAGCCCTGTACCATCTACAGTGGCTAATTTCGTTCGCCCATATAAGCAGTTTTTTACGGGTGTATGCAGGACATACAGGTAAAACTATGCTGATACTAAACTGTTCTGAAACAAAACCAGCCCTTGATTATAGCAATCTCAACACCAGCATCCAGGAAACCTTCACCGCCATCGACCGATTCGAGTGGCAAGTGGTAGATGAAATCCTCCAGATGCGGGAACAACAGCTCTACCTGCAAGCTGGATATAAAAATTTTGAAGAATACTGCCAGCGAGAGTTATACGCCTGGGGTGGATACCGACGAATCAACCAACTGCTAGGAGCTAAGAAGGTCATAGACGCAGTTGGCGAGTTGGGCGGACACATCAAAAATGAGCGTCAGGCTCGTCCGTTACTACGGTTAGTCAAGGAACCAGAAAAACTTAAAGCTGCTGTATCCCTTGCTCTAAAAGATAACCCTGACCCAAGTGTTTCAGACTTTGCTGCTGCTGCCCAAAAAGTGGTTCCTCAACTTCCACGCAAAAGGCAATCTATTCAGGAACCATTGGTTCCCAAAATTCAAGAACCAGTGGTTCCTCAAAAAGCCATTGTCACAGTTTCACAACAGTCCCATCCAAGATATGGAGAAGAGGGAACCATTGAGGCAGACGCACCGAATCGCTGGCAGCAGATTGTCACCTTTGCTGATGGCGAGAGGCTGCTGATCAATAATGCTGATTTAGATGCCGTTAGTGTCCCATTTTCCAGAGGGCGGAACTATCCACCAGAATATACGGAAGCGATCACTGCTATTGAAGAACGCCATAAACAGGAGTTAAAGCGCTTACAGCAGGAATTGAGTATTGGGCTACAGTCAGAAGCTAATGCCAGAGCCGAAGAACAAGTAAGTGAGCAAATCCAATCCTTGCAAAACCTGTACAAGCAGCAGAGGGAGCAAAATATTCAATTGCAGCAGCGTTTGGATGAGATGGAATCGTTACGACAGTTGGAAACTGAGAATCAGCAGCTTAGGCAGCGCATTCAGGATTTGGAACACGCTGTAGAAGAACGTCCTGTCCAACAGTGGGGAAATACTATGACCCAACAGGCGACTAAAGTGTTGAACAAACAGGTAAAACAGGGGCTAGAGAAAACTATTGATCTGCGATCGCTAGCTGTTGAACCACCCAAGGAGAATGCACAGGAATGCTTACGGCTGATGGGCATGGCTTTGAAAAACTTAAGCGAAGCCATGAACAACACCCAGGCATTGGAGGCTGCGGCGATAATTTTGGGGAGTGAGCCGACACCATCTGCGATCACATATCGGGCCGAGCAATTAGAAATGCTACCCCAAGCGGTTAATGATATTAGGTCAGTGCTAGCTAAACCTGGGTGTAGCTGGGAGGAGTTTTGAAATGTTGCCCAAGAGTACGAAGTGATTAAACAAGATTACTGGACGGAATTAAGCACCCAAGAAACAGATTTAATTACTGCGCTCCAAAATGCATCTACTGAACCGGACACCATTGGCGTTGGTTCTATTGTTGCCCATGCCGACCCATACCGTACTTTGTATGTGGAAAGGGGTGAGGTAGTAGAAGAATTAGGAGATGAGGTGATAGTGGCTTGGGATCACTGGAAGGAGCAATCGAAAAAGACTGACAGGTATTTCCGAGACGAGTTGCGCTTTTGGAAGGGCGAGAACCAGTAGATAAAGAAAGGCTCGCTAAGAGGATAGCTAAAAGACTTAAACGCGGCATTGCAACCATGCCGTTCATATTGTCATGCAAATTTTGGAGGAATTATGACTACAGCCTTAAAAGCAATCAACGGTGGCAGCAAGCAGCGTAATGAGCGCAAACAGACGGATGCAGATAAATCCATTAGACCACATTGCAAAGTATCAATTGAGGATATCAACTGGGTTCGTCAGCAGCCTCCATCTGTGCAGCAGCTTTGGTTAGATAGCGTGGCGGCTGAACAATTTGGTGGTTCTGCCCACAAACTCGATACTAACCTCACCTACAAATCTTTGCAAAAAGCAGGGGCGGCGTTGACTGCCCAAGGATTGTTTCAGTTTGAAGAAGTGTTTGGTCGCTTACCTTCTGGTAGACCAGGATTGATTAGCTACCGTGTCCGTAACTTGCACGGTTATTACAATCGCTTTTACTAGACCCATCCGAAAACTCGCAAGCCAATATTTACAAGGCTTTGAGACCAGTCCTTGCAGATTCTGTTTCAACGAAGAAATCAGCGTTTAATATAGTTACT
>NZ_JACJQM010000177.1:0-8578 GCF_014696655.1 Nostoc sp. FACHB-888
TGGGATGGCAAGTTTCAGAACCTCAATCTGTCCTTGCTCAAAATGCATCATTGATTCCACTTGCGGATACTCAATGGCATTCACCATTGTTGAAACTGATAATTCAACAGTACTGATGATATGATTGGCTCCAGCTATCCGCAGTGGTTCAGCAAAATCGGGGTGGCGCATCCGACTTAAAATATGGGTGACACCGTAGTGTTTAGCAAGAGTCACCATTGCCAAGTTTAAGGCATCACTTCTCAGAACAGCTGCCAAGGAGCCGGCTTTGCGAATCCCAGCTTCTAACAATACTTCTGTACTCACAGCACTGCCTTCAAAAGCCATCGCGCCTACTTGTTCGCGGGCATAGCGGCAAGCGATAGGGTCAATGTCAATGACGGCAACAGTATGCCCTAGTTCCACCAATTTTTGAGCTAAAGAAAGCCCTACTAAGCCTGCTCCACCAATCAGTACGTACATGGTTGCTCCTGATGCTTAAAGACTTCCTACTTCACTTTACAGGCTAACAAATGCAGTGAAGGTGTAGTTTGACAGGTGTTAAAGCTGATTTAGGAATGGCTCAATAACGGTAATTTTATCTGGAACGTCGAGCCTTTACCCTCATTGCTCATCACATAAATATGACCACCGTGAGCCTGGACAATTTGTTGAGTGATCGCTAATCCTAACCCAAATCCGCCGCTTTCTCTGGCACGTTCTGTACCAACTCGGTAAAAGCGATCAAAAATGTAAGGTAAATCTGCCTCTGGAATTCCAATTCCAGTATCGATGACCTGAATTACTGCTCGATCTGGGTGAGGTTCTAAGCGTAACCAGACAGTTCCACCAGATGGAGTGTAATTACAGGCGTTATTGATCAAGTTTTCAACAGCTAACCGCAACAAATCGGGGTCAGCCCACAACTCAATGCGTTGTTCTGGTAAATGGCTGATCAACTTGATCGACGCTTTTGCAGCAACAGTATTGTAATAAATAGCTAAATTCTCTAGCAAGCTATTAAGACTAACCTTTTTGAGAGATTCGGGAGTTAATTTTCCTTGATGCCGAGCCAACAGCAGTAGGTTATTGACCAAGGTACTCATCAACTTGGCGCTATCGATGATGTTCTCCATTGAGGGATGGATTTGGGGATGGTCTGCTGCCATTAGTAACCCAACTTGAGCATTGGTTAAAATCGCAGAGAGGGGCGATCGCAACTCATGAGAAGCATCTGATGTGAAGCGTTGCAGTTGATTATAAGCTAGCTGAACAGGCTGCATAGCTATACCACTGAGTACCCAACCTGTAAGTCCAATTAACCCCAGTGCTACAGGTACAGCAAGGGTTAATATTAACTGAAATTCTCGAAGCTCGTTTTGAGTTTCCGTCAGTGGGATAGCAACTTGCAGATAACCGATAACCGAATTTCCTCCTTGAACAGGTAGTGTAACTTGACGTAGCCAAAGCGTCTCACCTGTAAACTGGTCAACGGACTTAATCGTGAGAAACTCAGATGTTATTTCTAACTTTTGTGGAGGTGGAGTACCAAAAAAACGATTGATTTTGCCATTCGGTTCATACCAGCGAATATAAACTAGTTCAATATCAGCAGGGTGAGAACCACTACCTAATAGCGGTATATTGCTCAGATCGACTTTTTTTTGTCCCTGATCCAGCCGATACTGTGAACTGGCTGCCATTAGCTCTGCTCTTTTATAAAGCAGTTGATCTAATGCTTTGAGCTTGTCTTTTACCTCAAGATTGTAAATGACTCCAGCAAAGAGAATCAGAATGCACCCCATTGAAAGGGTAAACCAACGAGCTAAATTACGACGACTGCGGTTAAACACAAATAGAAGAAGAATTCAAAAGTCAGAAGTCAGAAGTCAAAATGTAATTAAATCGGATTAGCATTCTACTTGATTGTAGACTCTGAAATTAAATCTCAAGATGGTTCTGGAGGGTTGAGGCGATAGCCCATACCGTAAACAGTTTCAATCCAATGGGCTGCTGCTAATGTTTGCAAACGTTGGCGAAGTTTACGAACTAGAACGGTGATTGAATTGCTTTCTGGCTCACTACCCCATTCCCATACAGCTTGCTCAATCTGGTTACGAGTCAGGACTTGCTTAGGATGACGCATGAAGTACTCTAGCAACTGAAATTCTTGGCTGGAAAGGGATACAATCACCCCTTGTCGCTCCAAAATTAGTCTATCGAGATGAAGTTCGAGGTCTGCCAAGCAGAGAGTGTCTCCTTGCCAGAGGGGTGATCGCCTCCTCAATGCCCGCACCCGTGCCATGAACTCCACGATATCAATCGGTTTAACGAGGTAATCATCAGCTCCGGCATCTAATCCTATGACTTTATCAGGTGTGGTATCTTTTGCCGTAATCATTAATACGGGAGCTGTTTTTCCCGCCGCCCGATACTGTTGACACAAACTCACTCCACTAATCTGAGGTAACATCCAATCCAAAATCAGCAGGTCATATTCTTTTTGGGCCAAAAGCCATTGGGCGGTTTCACCATCCTTGACACCATCGACGCTGTGTCCAGCCTGAGAGAGAACCATTTGCAGCGGCATTAATTGCTTGGGATCATCCTCTACCAGTAAGATTTTCATCACCTTTATACACTTGTGCTTGTTTAGAATAATCTATTGAAGCAATCTCAACGTCTTTCATCAGTAAGATTTCAGAGGATTGTCTACCCCATTAGGATATACATGAAGTGTGACCTAGCAAAATCAGAAGCAGGTGTAGTGTGTGGCGTATTAGTAAACGTTGGCTGCAAGGGCTGGGATTAGAGTTTTGGTTGCCTCTACCACTGGTAGCGGTTGTGTTTTGGCTTGGCTGTAGTTTCATCGCTGCTCAAGAGTTAAGGCGACCCTACTCCACCGAGAAAAAACTTCAGTCAGATACTCAGCTTGAAGCACGGGTATCAGTCAATGTGTTGCTCATTAACGCCGCCGTCAACCGAAGTAAAAAAATTACCCAGGTAGAAGTGGAAACAGCAGATCCCATCTTGAAGCGATTGGAATTAGAACTTCCAACAATAGAATTCAGCCAAATAGAAGCGACAATTGCCCAAGAACTAGGTCTACCCCGTGAGGATGTTAGAAAGTTAGTGCGCTATGAGATTGTGGAATAACATCGATCCGATTCCAGGCTATTACTATAGTTGAAAAAAGCTGATCATATAAACTTTCTGACCTCCTGATTTTTATTTTCAATGCGTTCTGCCTTGGTTTTCAATGTTTGATTCATGGCTTCAAACCCTTGGCGAACGTCAATATTTAATCGACGAGCTAGCAGAGGTACTAGTAAACCCTGGAAAGATTCTTGCTGAATGAAGCGAACGCGTAGGCGTAGCCCGTCGTAGACATCGCTTGCTAGCGGTTCAATGATAAAGCTATGTTCAACGTCAAATAACCCTGGTATGAAAAAGTGCCATAACCAGCGCAGTTTGCGATTAGGTTCTACCGTAATCACCGTAGGTCGAAAGATCATAATATCTCTACCCGGAGGCTGAAAGTGAACGGTTAGCTGTGCCCCTTCACTCAGCAAACCACTAACTTGACGAATAAACAGATTCCAATGTGGAAAACTGGCAAAATCAGTAAGTAAGTTCCAGACTTGCTTATCAGATGCCTGAATTTCAATTTCAGTGTAGATTTTCATGGGTATGAGTTGATATAAAAACCAGAATTAAAACGGTTATTCCTGCTAAAAACAACTCCATGTATTCTATTACTAGTAATCGACCAACCAAAAAATTTCGGGTGAAGGCAGGTAGATAAAGCAGGGGAATTATGGTAAGAAAAGAACTGAATTTTCCTACCATAAAATAAATTCTACAAAGCTTCTTTGGTGAACTACGAGTAAACTAGATTTTTTCTTGTAAAACATGATGAATACTATTTGTAAAAAACTCGCGTTTGAACAGAAAAATCTGGCGGTTGCTAGACAGTTATGAAGAAACTACCGACCAAGCACAATCAAATCTGCTCCCCAACTCCGGGCTAAATCACAGATGTTAGATCTCCTGTTTGATAACTAGATTCTGCCATAATGCTCTGTGTTTTCGCTTGCAGATAGTAGAACTGGAGTAAACTTTGTGCTTGTTATATTTCTATTTCCAGGGGTAAAAATAGCGAAGACACATTTTACCGCCACGCGACGCTTGAAAAGCTTGCTGTGAAAGAGTTACAGAAATAAAATCGCTCTTGTCACCAAAAAACGGAGAAAAAGCTTATTTTGGCTGTACCAGTAAAAGTCTCTGACTTTTCACGTTATGTGGAAAAGCCACGAAACACCTAACCCCTTAACCCCCTTCCCGACGCAGGAAGGGGGAAAATTCAAAGTCTCTCTCCTAAGAGGAGAGAGATTTTCCAGATACCGTGAAAAGTCAGGTAAAAGTCTAAGTTATTTGGTACAGCGTTTTGTCACGTAGCCACAAGGGTTTCAGGTTCTAAAAATTAGAGGGGTTCAAATGGTACGAATAAAAGTAGTGGATCTGGTCTGCCAAATCCTAATTTTTAGATGGAAGTCAATTTTTTTTTTCTGAAACATAGTCTAAATATGATTTTCAGACGACGCATGGCGGCAAAATGCGCCTTGGCTACTTTTACCCCTTCCAGGTCTACTAAATTTACAGTGAGTTGACTAGAAGTTGCTAGCTCAATGCTGTGACAAATCATTAACTGAGCAGCATCTCTTTGGGCTAACTCTAGCACTTTTGCAAACACTGTTGCAGTAGCCGATGAATCATCGACCGCCACCAAAATCTTCTTAAAGCTCATCTCCAACTCCAATAATCAATTACTTCATTCCAGAAATATTGTCTTTTAGCTTGAGGGACAAATGTGATTTAAAAGTGAAATTAGGTAGGATAAACGATTTATTCACTTTTCGTTCACATTCATCAGTAATCCTGGGAAAGAAGCAGAGAAACCAAACTAACTCAACTGACACTTAAAACGAATATCCGACCTAATACGGTTCATGGTCACACTAGAAAACTATAGTTTTTTACTATTTGGAGATTAATAAAGCTTCGTTTTAAACTTACTGATTTTTATAGGAGATGTTGTGATGAATTTCAGTCCCGTTAAAAATGCAATCGGCATCATTTCTACCCATCATGCTGCAACACAGGTGCTTGATGAACTCAGAGCGATTGACTTTCCCATGCAGAAAATTTCTATATTCACTTTAGACTCTGAAGACAAAAAGTTGCACGAGGAAAATAAAACAGATAAACATCCCATAACTCCTATCGAAGGTGCTAAAGCAGGCGCAATTACAGGAGGAACAACCGGGGGCTTCCTGGCACTAACAGCCGGACTTGGCGTATTAATTATTCCCGGTTTTGGTCCAGCATTAGCGGTTGAATCTGTGGTGGGTACACTGCTGGCGGGTGGAGTGAGTGCGATTTTCGGCAGTGTTTATGGTGCATTTCAAGGTTGGTTTGCTCCCGAAAGGCAAGCCAGACTCTGTGAGGCAAGCATCTGTCAAGAAGAATTTTTAGTGAAGGTAGAGGGAACAGCAGATGAAATCTGGCAAGCGGAATCGATTCTCAGTTATTGGGGTGTACGGGAATGGCATATTTATGAACTTAGCAAAACATTCCCGTAATAACACCAATTTCAAAAAAGAAAGATACAGATTCAAACAGAGAAATCCAGATTAAATCTGTTAATTACTAATTATTTTTTGGAGACTGAGATGACAGCAGATACAATCGCTACAAATACTTTTGCCCAGACAACAAAAGATTTACTCAACTATGAATGGCATACTCTGGGTGAACAAAAGGTTGTGCAAACATTAGCCAGCCATCCCGAAGCAGGTTTGACCCATGAAGAAGCTACCAAACGACACCAGCAGATGGGTGCAAATCAATTGACTGGTAAAAGTGGAAAAAGTTCTTGGCTACGATTTTTAGAGCAATTTAATCAACCACTCCTATATATTCTGCTGACGGCGGGAGTGGTGACGCTGCTGCTGCGAGATTGGCTAGATGCGGGAGTAATTTTTGGTGTCACCCTAATTAACGTCATCATTGGCTACATTCAAGAATCTAAAGCAGAAGGCGCGATCGCTGCTTTATCCAAAGCTGTCACTACCGAAGCAACTTTGATTCGCGATGGTCAAAAAACCCGTCTGGCTTCGACTGAACTTGTTCTGGGTGATTTGGTATTGCTGGCATCTGGGGATAAAGTACCCGCCGATCTGCGGTTATTAAGTGTGCGTGGGTTGCAAGTTGACGAGTCTGCCTTAACAGGCGAATCCGTTCCGGTTGAGAAAGCAACGGCATCACTGGCTGTCGAAACACCATTAGCCGAACGAAGCAATATGGTGTATGCAGGAAGTTTCGTTAGTTTTGGACAGGCAGAAGGGATTGTAGTAGCGATCGCAGATGCCACAGAAACTGGTCGCATCTCGCAGTTAATTGAAAGCAGCACAAATCTGAAAACACCGCTAACGCGAAATATTGATAAGTTTAGCAAAAGCTTGTTGTATGTCATTCTAGGTTTGGCTGCCCTAACATTTGCAGTTGGATTAGGACAAGGCGAATCTTGGATTGATGTTTTCAAAGCGAGTGTGGCTCTGGTAGTCAGCGCGATTCCAGAAGGATTGCCTGCGATTGTTACCGTCACTTTGGCGATCGGAGTTTCCCGGATGGCACGACGTAAGGCGATTATTCGCAAGCTACCTGCTGTGGAAACATTAGGAAGTACCACTGTTATTTGCTCTGACAAAACTGGGACGTTAACTGAGAATCAGATGACGGTTCAAAAGATTTATGCAGGTGGACAACATTACACCGTTAGCGGTATTGGTTATGCCCCAGACGGTGAAATTCTTATCAATCAACAACCTGTTGATTTCAATGCAGATGGACATATTGCTCTTTGGGAATCCCTGGAAGCAGGATTGCTGTGCAATGATTCTCACATCGAATGGGGAGACGGACAGTGGAACTTAGTAGGAACCCCAACTGAGGGAGCATTGATTACGGCTGCCAATAAAGCGGGATTGACGCAAGCCAATCTAGAGCAAGAATTACCCAGAATAGACACCATTCCCTTTGAATCTCAATTCCAATACATGGCGACAATGCATGAATTAGATGCAAAACGAGGGCTGAATGTGATTTATCTCAAAGGTTCTATAGAGGCAATTATCCAACGATGCGATCGCATGTTCGATGCTCAAGGACAACTCGCTCGTCTCAATCCTGCCGCAGTGCAACAAGAAGTTGCTGGTATGGCAAACCAAGGGTTACGAGTATTGGCATTCGCCACTAAAGAAGTTGCCACTAAGCGATCCTTAGATCGCAATGATATCGATCAAGGACTAATGTTTCTGGGACTTCAAGGCATAATTGATCCGCCCCGTGAGGAAGCAATCGCCGCAGTCAACGCCTGTCAATCTGCTGGGATTCAGGTGAAAATGATTACAGGCGACCACGCACTAACAGCAGCTGCGATCGCCCGTCAAATGGGAATTTGCTCGACTGAAGCACAAGTTTTCACCGGACAGCAATTAGCTCAAATGGATGAAAGAGAATTTGCCCAAGCCGCTGAACAAGGTATGGTATTTGCGCGAGTTGCCCCAGAACAAAAATTGCATTTGGTGAAAGCGTTGCAGTTGAGGGGTGAAATTGTTGCCATGACTGGAGATGGTGTCAATGATGCTCCCGCTCTCAAACAGGCAGATATTGGTGTTGCGATGGGCATAGCCGGAGCAGAGGTTGCCAAAGAATCGGCGGATATGCTTCTAACTGACGATAACTTCGCCTCAATAGAAGCTGCTGTGGAAGAAGGGCGTGGTGTTTACCGCAACTTGCGAAAAGCGATCGCCTTCTTGCTGCCGATCAACGTTGGCGAATCCATGACGATTTTGATTGCCATTCTCCTAGGAACCGTGCTTCCCATCTTACCAATCCAAATTCTCTGGCTCAACATGGTCAGTTCCGTAGCGTTGATTGCCCCCCTCGCCTTTGAGCCAAAATCTGGACAGGTGATGCAACAACCACCCCGCAACCCCAGAGAAAGACTTTTATCGGGTGGGTTACTCCAGCGCATCATCGCGATTTCCGTCTTCAATTGGCTGGTAATTTTTGGGGTGTTTCAATGGGTACTTCAAACTACAGGCAATGAGCCATTGGCGCGAACGATGGCAATTAATGGGCTGGTGGCGGCAGAAGTCTTTTACCTGTTAAGCATTAGCCAGTTTTTACCATCTCTAGTCGTTAGAATCCAAGGTAAACGCACACCTGTAGCCTATGCACCTGCGATCGGAATTGTGGTTGTGGTGATTTTACAATGTCTGTTCAGTCAGTGGAGCATGATGAATCAAGTGTTTGACACTACACCTTTAACATTTATCCAAGCTCTCATTTGTATAGGTGTAGGATTGCCAGTGGTGTTTATAGCTTTCATCTTGCAGCGTTTCGATCCGCTCAACTAAAGGTTCAGCCGAGGGTAAGCTAATCGGCACTTAAGTTGCATAATAAGAAAATGAAGCCATTTCAAAGCAACGATGCCGCCCCCAGCCAAAAACTTTTTAACGCCAGAACAAGTAAG
>NZ_JACJQM010000178.1:0-8521 GCF_014696655.1 Nostoc sp. FACHB-888
AGTGGATTAGTTACACCAGCCTGCATCTGCCATTGCCAATTATTAATTGCTAAATCTCCATCTACTAAATAGTTCATGTAGTGTCTAGCGCCGTGATGCCATGAAATCCCACAGTTAATGGTTAGGAATGTGGCACACATTGCTCGCATCCGAAAATTCATCCAACCCATTATTTTGAGTTGTCGCATACTGGCATCAACCAGTGGAAAGCCTGTCATTCCTTGCTGCCATGCTTGAAATAATTCTTGTTTTTCTCCCGACAATGTTTCTGGTGTATATAGTTGATCAAATTCTGGGTAACGGTTAGTGTAAGCAATTTCTGGATGGAAATAGAGCCGTGCAGTAAAACTATCATGCCAACGCAAACGGTCTCGAAATGTTTTGAGAGAGAATTCTGCTTTAGGTTGAGCTTTTAATTCTTCTGCTAAGGCTTTAGTGCTTTGGTAAACAGTGCGAGTTGAAATAGTCCCAAAGGTTAGGTGTGGTGATAAATGAGATGTTGCACCAAGCTGTGAGAGCATTGGGCGAGAAAGTTTCCAATGGTAGCCAAAGTATCTTTTTTTGAGAAAAGAGTTCAGTTGACCTTGTGCTTGTGTTTCACCCCCTGGAAAGTAAACTTTCTCGACTGCCCAAAAGCGCTGGTATTTCTGTTTAAGTTCTTCAAACGTTAGCTGTGGTAGATTAAGCGTTATTTTAGGTGTATTAATAGTTAATGGCGCAAGATATTGGGGCTGCCTTTGATAGGTATAATATTCGTTAAACCACCCGTCACGTTGCTCTGCTGATTGCAGAAAGTTGTTTAGCCCAATGTGGTAATCAAAGTTTAACTGTTTGTAGAAATCAACTATAGTTTTATCCCGGCTGACACCGTACTCCACCTGCACATCACGGTTAAAGAAAAGTTTGGGTTTATATCCTGCAATGATTAACTGCCTAGTCAACTCTTGCACGATGTCTGTAGAATTACCTTCAAATAAGTACAGCCGACTACCTAACTTTTGGAGATTTGAGTCGAGATTTTCCAATGACTCAAACAAGAAGCGGACTCTCCCCTTTCCGACATCAGCCCAGGTATAAAACCAAGGATCAATAATGAAGAATGGCAGAACTCTTGCATCATTACCAGATGAAGAGGTGACAATTTCGTTGTCAGTTAAACGCAAATCTCGACGAAACCACAAAAGGTGCATAGCTCAACTTACTCTCATCTACAATACATTTGTACCATAATTTTCTTTGCTGTCGAAGTTGAGTGTCTATGGCCAGATGTAATCTATCCTGACTGCGCTGACTTTAGACAGTGCAGCGAACCGAACAAGTAAGTTCTAGTTTTAACAACTTGTGAGCAGTCTAAAAAGTAAGTAATTATAAATTCAGGTATCAATGTTAATTCTTTCCACTAACTCCTGAACTCTTCAGATTCAAGAATCAACTTTTTGTAATCATAGATTGTTAATTTTAGATAGACATGGAACTGAGCAGTCAAATAGAAAAGCCCATTTTGAAAAAGGCAGTAGCAACAAAATTATCCCAACAGTTAGAACCAAAAGTTGAAATTATTGAGGCTCCCAAACCAGCATGGGAAGCCGAACAACAACTGGAAGAAAATAATAACAAGTTAAAGTATGATTCTAACTATTACTCTTCTCCGGTATTTGACAGCCCTCAAGTGAAATCAATTGAAAACTCAGGGTGGCAGGTATCAGATATTTGGCGAGAGATTCGGGTCGATAGTTACTGTGGTAGTTGGTAATGTTCAGAGCTAGCAATAATGTCAAGTAGCAACTGAAGTGACACACCTTGTGGGATATAAGACTGCAAGGGTAGCGGATGTAGGGCAATATTTAAAAGTAAAAAGTTTAAATAGGGGCACATCTGCCCTCATTTTTCAGATGGATATCAGGTAAGTGTGCGTTAGAATTGAATTGATGGCAACTTAATTGATTTGAAGCTAGATTAAAGAACCGAGGGTAAAAGTTGCTTACAGGGCAAAGTTTAATAATTGGGTCATTGATAAGTTGTTTATACAGCATTTATGATCAGCGATCAAAGTACTGTATGCAAACGGTGTAACTCAAAAATAGCAATGTAGAGTTTAATATTTACAGGTGTTAAAAGTATGGCTAAGGTAACAATTTCTATTGGGCTAACTGATGCAGAAATCAAAGCTTTATCGGCAATGCAGATTTCGGAGAATGAGTCATTAAATCATACAGCGACAAGATTGCTCCTGGGAATCCTGGGTCAGACAAAAGCTGGGCTGGCGTTATCTAATGGTGATGAGATTAAGGAAATAGTTAAACAGGAAGTAAATGCTTCTTCTGCGTCTACACCCGATGGGGAAGAGATTAGACAGGTAATTAGGCAGGAGATGGCAGATGCGATCGCTCAGATTAAGGGTTTAATAGATGAGCGTAATGGTGGAGTTGCTTTACAAACACAAGAGGCTGTTTCTGTTGAGCAGCAAGTCATACCAGATTATTCAGCAATACGCGAAAATGTCCTTTCCCAATTTAAAACAGGTAAGCAGTCAGCAGCTAAGGCAATCGACGCTTTTATTGAGTCACTGGGTGCTGTTAAGGAACAACAACAGCCAGCAATAGTAGAATTAGATGTAGCGAGTTAGGATTTTTGTGCTGGCGACTATTAACCAGTCAACTTAATCATGCCTTGGCTGACTAAATGTTCAAGCTGAGAATGATGCTGTGTTTGCTCCCGTAGCAACTTGAGTTGCTCGTAAGTGAGAATGTGTAATCCGGGGCGGACAACATAACCTTCAATGGTAATGCTTTGTGGTTGCTGGCTATCGGTGCGGTTGTAGGAAATTGAAGGCATATTTACAATTATGTAAGTTAAAACTGATTAGTAGAAGAAAGTTTGATTCTTCATTCTCTTACAGCTTCACACAAGTTCCTCTTAAAAGGTGATTATAGAATCAGTCAAGCTCTCCTAGAACTCAACTGGGTTTATCCCTGAATTCAAAGTCGCCATAGGAGTAGCCGTGCATTGTTAATTTTCGTATGCTGCTTGATTGTTAGTCGTTTTCCCCCTATCCTCACAAAAGATAGTAGTGGTAAAGTAAATTTCCAATACTGGCAATACTTCAGGGTGATTTATGAACAAAGGGGAATTAGTGGATGCTGTAGCAGCCATAACAATTCGCAATTCGCAATTCGCAATTCGCAATTCGCAGTTAAAAACAATTAGAAATTATGGATTACTAAGAACTTGTCAAAAAACAACCCTCCTTCTTTTTTTCTAAAAATACTTGATTTAGCAAGGTTTGAGATAGCAAATTATAAAAGTTGTTTCTATACAGGCTCTAATTGAGAATTATTTATATGGATTACAATTGCGAATTGCGAATTGCGAATTGCGAATTGGTCAGTTGTGACCGAGGCTGTAGCGAACGGGGAGAAGATAACGCTCGTTGGGTTTGGGTCATTCGAGCGACGCGAACGTTCAGAGCGTGAAGGACGTAATCCCAAAACCAATGAGCCAATGACAATTCCGGCTACTAGAGTTCCTGCGTTTTCTCCTGGAAAGCTGTTTAAAGAAAAAGTAGCGCCATAGATGAATTGCTTTGCCACTAGCAATCCAATCACTGCAAAGCTGTAGGTAGCAATCGCTGTTCTTCAGACAGTATGGGCAATGGTAGGAGCTAAACTTTATTAAGCGTTATGAAACTCAGTATTAGGCAATGTTTGCAGAGGATTAAGAAATTCTTTCAATTCGTCCCATCGCAACTCCAATGCTTGACGAGCAGCTGTTTTGGCGACGATTTCCAGTCTGATTCCGTCCGGATCATCAAAAAATATTGCGTAATACTCAGGATGATATTCAGGATATCGTTTAGGTTGACTGACCTTGATTCCCACTGATCTGAGTTTCTCAAAGCATAAGTCTACGTCAGTCATTGTCTCTACCTGAAAGCAGAGATGATGCAAGCCAGGAGCATAAGGATCGTGTTTTTGTGCTGACCTTGCAGGTCGAATGGTTAACTGAAATTGCGGGCCGAAGTAATGAGCGTGTGGTTCTTGGGCAATAACTTTATGGCCCTTGTGTTGTCCGAGTTCTCGCATTACCAAGTCGTAGAATGTCTCAGATTGAGAAAAATTAGATACTGACAGGTAAATGTGGTCGATTCTTTTTAACATCCAACTTATATGAACAATGCTGCACAATTACATATAAAGATAGCAAGTATAAGATAATGAGCAGTGGGAGATTGATCCTATTTCAAAGCTTCATTATAAAATTTTACCCAAGCTATTTCGATGGGCTTCCGACTGGGATTGCCACCGAATGAATTAACCACTTTACCGCTTTTGATAAATCCATTCACGCCCAGCTTTTGCTGCTGCTTCAGCACTAAAGTAAATCGGATAGTCACCCAATACCGTGTCATCTGGGCTAACAATCCGAAACTGCCAGCATCTACACGGAGTATAAAATACGACTAAAACACGAGACTGAATACAGACAACTGAATGAATTTTGGCGATAGTCATGGTGCAGGTACTTGGCGCTTGCTGAATATTAGTAAAGCAGGCATTCTCATAATGAGAACAGGTATAAATACGTTTTAAGTGAAACTAACTGAGCGAGCCTAGTTATAGATGTTTGAGAAAACTTTTTAACATTAGCACTTTTTGCAACTAACTTAAGTATGAATAATAGTCTATCTTAAGTTAGTTTTTGTAAATATGTACAGCAACTAAGCTGTTGCTTATAGCTGAAAATAGCTTTCCATAAAGAGAGTACCTAAATATCAGGCATCTAAGTACTCTTTATCTAAGCTAGGATTTAGGCACTGTAAAGATTAACCATAATGTTGCTGTAAATTCCGGCTTTTCAGGCGTACCATATCTATCGCGGGTTTAGATAATTTGACGGGAGCAGATGCGGAGATATGTTGTAGTCCAATCTCTAACAGTACTCGGCATTTTGAGAAATGCGGTATCAGGGTCAGGGTTTTGGTTAACATAGAATTTCTAGTTCCGAAGAAATAAACTATGCCCAAGACTTGGAATATTAAAATAGATAACTATTTTCAAGCCAACCCCAATTGCATCATCGCCACAGCCCATGTAGACAGCTTCCCAACAGACCTCCCCCTAGAACCCAATATCAGGGAAGCAAACCGCAAAAGCGCAACCTACAGACAAATCTTCGACTCCCTGACGACCGAACCTGCAAAATTCTTCTCTCGCCACAGTGGAATCGTTCTGTCAGCCAATAAAGTTAAGGCCAACAGAAACAAAACCGAGCTAGAACTAGAGATTTTAGAAGCTAACGAGGGCGGTAGCGATGGGATTATCAACGGAGGGCATACAGTTTTAGCATTTGAGCAAGCGAAAAATTACAAATACGATTTAACCGAAGCTAGAGTAAAAATTACGATCCACATCGGATTGACTGAAGAATCAGCCAAAGACATAGCCCTGGCAAGTAATACCACAACGCCAGTAGATTCTCGCTCCAAAGTCAACGCTAGAGGTGATTACAAATTCATCAAGCAGTACTTAGCCCAGTTAGAAAGAGCAGAAGATCGGAAATTCCGCATCGCCTATTACCAAAACCAAAGCGGCGCTCCCAGAAACGCTCAGTGCAATGTCACCCATTTACTGAAGCTGCTTTACTGCCTCGACAGAAATAAATACAACCCCGACGGCAATAAACGAACCAAACACCCAGCAGGGATGAGTCTTCCAAGTAACATCACAGATGTAGAAAGGGAACGGTTAACCGCTTTACTGCCACTGCTTTCTCAGGCTTTGTGGATAGAGCAAAGATTGTACGAAATAATTCAAGACCATATCAGCAGCCCCAGAAGAAAGGGTAGCAACGATTTAGCATCAATTGATATACGTAAAACTACGTTGTTGCCGGACAGTAAGTATTCATTTGGGTTTGGTGCGCCAACCGACTTGGCACTACCGATAATTGCGTCCTATCGGGTATTTTTGGATAAGGACTATAAATGGATTCTGCCGTTTAATGAATTCGCTGAAGATTTCCTGCAACACTTATGGGCTAACTATTTCCGCAAATACTTGGTATCCGAGAAAACAGCAGGAAATACAGTAGGGACAAAAATCAGCCGTAATCAAGAGATTTGGGAAAGTTTGTATATCTCTGCACAAAGTTATCTCAATTCTTCCTTGGTGAAAATGGTTAACTCCAGTAAGTCAGAAGAACCGAAAGTGACACAAGGTGCAAATAAGAGGGCAAAAGGTAAAAATGATGGTGCAACTACTGTTCTCAAATAGCTTTTTATCGTTCGACTGACTCCCTGTAAACTTTGTCGTAAAGCCTGCGGCATAGCTACGCTTAGGGCGCAGCTTAAGAAGAGAAGTTGCGCTCACGGCGAAGCCTTTCCCCCTTGCCCCAACCCTTCTTGATAAGAGCGCATTTACTTTCCAGGCAATAGATAATAGCACAAGCTTTTTATTTAGAAATTTTGGTCTAACCAAGTTTCTAAATCAGTGAGGGATGAAAAATCTAAAAAGGCTTCTCCTAAAGTCTCCAATTGGTCAGTAGATAAACCTCGAATTCGCTCAATTACTGAAGAGTCAATCTCACCAAAGCGATGATTTAGTTGACGTATAATTAAACGTTCTTCACCTTGCTTAATTCCCTCTACTTTTCCTTCCTGTCTAGCTTGTTCTCGGTCTTGCTGATAAAGTGGTGCTAATCGCATAACTAACTCCCTGTCATCTGATTCTTCAATTTGAGACATTACCAAGTTCTGCTGTAAATTGTACAGTAATTCTAGTGTGGCTTTGCGAAACGGATGATTAGATGATAGCGCTTCTAATTCATCAATAGCCTGCTTTTGTACTTTCCCTCGACCGAGAATTCTTAGCCACAAAGTTTCTTGAGTACGTGGCAGTTGATGAATTACAACGATAGCTGTTCGCAAATACTCCCCCATTAAGTATACTCCAGACACCCAATTAGATGCTTGTATTGCACTAAAACCTGAAAGTATTCTCACAGACACGGTTGGAGAAAGTATCCACAATTTCGGAATTTCTAATTCTTTAATAGAGATTTTATTGCGGTTAGCTTCGCGTTGTAAAGCACCTCTTACTTCCAATAATTTCAGCAAACAGTCACAGATTTCCTCTTCAGAGGCAGGATTGCGAAATGGTTCAAAAATAGCAGGTGTAGCTGCAAATTTTCCCAGAATTCCTAGCATCTCTAAATTATTAGCTTGTTGGGTAGGAGAAAATAAAAGGTTTTAGTAACTCTTCCAAATAATCTTTAGCAAATTGGTCGTGAATAAATCGAGTCATTTAAATTACTATGAAAATTATTTATTCTAATTAACATTTTATCTCTTTTAAGAGCAGATTTTAAAAATGCAAGCGCTCCAATTACCTACATTTTTCCCTATTTAATACTGAAAATGTCAACAATAACTATTCTACAGGCTTATCAGCTAAGAAAGTCTTTTTTTGCTGATTAAATTAGTATTAATGTTATATCTTTGAATGATTTACGCCGTATTAGTTTGCTTAAGCTCCGGCGATTGTTGCCAGAGCTAGAAGATTCATTTTAGCTTTTGATAGTCTTGAAAAAAACGATTCAAATCACTTAAAATTTGACAATACAAGCTATTGTTTTCATAAGTGCCACTAGCATTCTCCCAGGAATCGCAAATTCTTGGGCTAGTAAGAGGCAAAATCAAAACAGATAGAGCCGCAATCAAAGGCACAATTAAGATAAGGTTTCGGGCATCAGTGATTAAACCACCAACTTCGCTCAGAATAGGTAACTCGTATTGGTGACGATGGGTAATTAGTGTATCCTTGCTTTTCTGAGGTTGAGTTTTTTGCTCCTTTTCTAAATTGAGATTGGGCTGGATATCTATCTCAAGAACGTTCTTCCTGACTACTTCAATTGCCGTCACTAAATCATCTATAGGTTGTCCATTTCTGGCACGAGTGACAAGTATTTCTTCCAGAATTATTAATCTTGACTTGGAAGTTAATAGTATAGGCATCTGTTGATTAGCTTCATTGATGAAATCCTGTTGTTCTTTGAGAAGCTTACTAGTTTGCATATTATGTAGCCACTGTTTTTGAACTAGTAGTTCGCGTTCTGATATTTTAAAGCTTTGAGAGAGACTGTTAATAAAATTAACAACACTCGTTGTTAACTTTTCTAAAGGGCTTGAGGCTGCTGATGGGGAGTTGTTTCGATTGTTGTCTCGCATAGGTTATTCAACAAATTTTAATTTTGATTACTATTGCAACCGCCGAATTTGTACTTTATATGAGAATTTTGGAGTAATTTTTCAATTCCCAAACGGATCAGCTCTGGTGGAACTCCGTCTAATTTCAACTCGGTTTGGATAAACTCATCAATGGAATTGGCTTTCGTCTTTTCTAAAAGTGCCAACATCTGTTGAACTTGGGTTGTTGGTGTGCAAGACTCCTTAGTTTCAGCTTGAGAGGTTTGCTTATTACTTGGTGCAGAGTCAATAAAGTTTTTGGTATCCCGGTCATAACCA
>NZ_JACJQM010000179.1:0-8488 GCF_014696655.1 Nostoc sp. FACHB-888
CATTTAAATTATCTAAAGGCGAAATATTATTTCTCAGAATCTCTAATTATTATAGCCGTGTTTTTACTGAATTTTATAAACAGAGGACAGAAAACTACTAGTACAATTACGGTCAGCAGACCGAAAAATTTTGCGAGCACTCTATGATCTATACATTGACATCTAATTCTTGTCTAAAAAACAGTATTTTTAAATACATTTTTTAGGATACTCATTGAGAAACTTATAATAAGTAAAACTAATCAATCAAAGAAAAAGTTAAGGGTAACTATCACACCAGAACATAGCTCTGGTGCGGTGGGATGTAATTTTTGTAAAATATGGGGGTAAAGAAGCGAAATTTTTAAGTTAGAGGAATATCTGGAAAGGCAGAGGGCAGTTCTTGCTGAAGGCACTTATGGAATGAATACTGACTCCTGCCCTATGCCCGTGACCAAACGGGTCTTAGGTCTAAAACCTTGCCATCTACACGGCGAAAACAACATTAGGAGCCAGTCCGGTGGTGAGGCAGTGCGGTCTTCTCCCAAAGGGAGAGGCTAGCGCCAAGGGAGTTTCCCCCATGAGCAACTGCCTAAAGGGTTTTCCGGCATAACATATTCCAATTCAACCTTAACTTTTTAAGTAATTAATTAGTTTTATTTATTTAGAGTTGTTGAAGAACTTTTCTGAAAAGTTTATCTAAGAATACGGTTTTTCTGACAATAGTCGGTTTTATAGGTATTGCTCTGTGTACGATCTGCTCGCAAAACTTTTCGGTCTACTGAAATTATTAGCTGCTTTTTCTCAAAAACGTCTCCATATTGATCGCAATGAAGCTCAACGTATGCCAGGTTCGTTGGCCAACTATTCCATCCACTCTTAAATTTTGCTGATTTTGAAAAGCCATAACAGCGGTTTCTGTTAATGGTCCAAAGTCTCCATCAACTCCAATAGGATAACCATTAGAGACTAACAACCGTTGCAATGCTCTAACGGCAATACCAGAACTACCAAATTTAAGGTTTGGTAGAGATTTGCTATTAAATTTTTCTGATTCTCCTAGAGGTTTTGCACAGTCTTTGCCTAAAGACTGGGCATACTTATCGGACTGGACTAAGCTAGAATAATCCAAAAAAGGGTTTTTTCGTCTGAATTTATGAAGTAGATTTTCCTTCTTTGTATGATCTTTGTTTAGGGATGAGGCATATTTTTTAGACTGGACTAAACGAGAATAATCTAAAGAATGTTTGTTCCGCCTGAACTTATGAAGTAAATTTTCTTTTTTTCGTGGCGGTATTGACAGATCAGTTTGGGCACTTCGATCTGACTGCAAGAACTCAAGTGGTATAGCTTGAGCATTTGGGGATAACTGACTTTGTATTGAATGGTTTACTCCATTCCCTATCTTAAATGGTTGCTGTTGCAACAAATTGACCGGAGATAATTGTTTTGTTGTTAACACACCTGCCATCAATAAACCCATTTCAGCAAAATATTCAACAAAAGTAGCAGCAGCTAAGTTTTTCATAGCGGGAATTTAAAATTTAAAGATTGATTAGAGACTATAAGTTATTGTCCGAAACATCGAAGACATTGATCTATATTGCCTTTAGCCATTTTACAGCAAGGAAAATAGTATACTTTTAACTTATAAAAACTTTTCAAACATACTCTAGGGTTTCCTCAGTATTAGATTCATCTCTAATTTTAAAATAGTAATAGAGATTTGTAATAGCTAAGTTAGAAGCTTTTTGCAAGTTGTTTAGAACTAATGTTTTGTAACCTGCAATGCTAGCTTGTTCATTAATATAAGCTTCGTACTCAAAACGCAAATCAGGTTTGAACATATATATCAACTGGTCACGCAAGGAATAAAAATGGGATTTCTCAGTTAAATCTTCGTATGCTAGCTGTTCGGGCGGTACTGTCAGGACTGTTGCTTGATTAATATAAAAAGTATGGGCAGGTTCTGAAGTGTTGAGATCGCTGTTAACTAAAAATTCTATTTCACTTTTTGAAAGTGACCGCATCCAATCAACTTGTGCCTGCCAGGTTTTCAAGATAGCAAAGTCATGGTTGCGAAAACGGCTGATTTCAGGAAATATAAAATCAAGCTCGTCGTATGACTGGCAACTGTCAATTATCATGCAGCTCTGTTCGCTAATTTTGTCGCAAAGACGCCAAAGGCAATCGCTAACAGCAGACATTTCATTCTGCACTTGGTATGTGATAGCGATTGCTTGTTCAATAGCCCAAGTACATTCAAATGTGCGGAGTAGTCCTGGTGCAGAGGTTTCTTCCAATAGGCGAGGATTAGTATAGTTTGCTAATGCCTTTAACAACATACTTCGTACCTCAGCAATTTCGGCATTTCTCTGACTAAAATCTTGTAATTGTATTGCCGCTTGTAATCGTTTATAGGCCTGAATAAATAGTGTGTACCCTTGTACTAAAACTATGCGATGCTGTTCAAAACTAATATCTTGGGCTACGTCCTCGATAATTTGATGTATTTCAGCTCCTTGATCTTTAAGGGCTTGATTCAAATTGATAAAGCCATTTTTGATTTCAAACCGTCTTTGCTCGACTTCTTTTCTAAGTTTGAGTATCTGGTGCAAGTTTACTGCCTCGAGTGCGACACTTGCTACTGTTCCTACCCCTATGAGAGCTGTAGTTGATTGCAGGATTTCTATGTTAGTTTGAAGTGATTTTAACCCAGCTTGTACAAAACTCATTTCTCGATAGTTTTTTTGAAAATCTATATAAGTTTGTACCATGTTTGTTCCTTTCATTAAGAACTGAACGGGTGTAAACAATGGTGATACAAGATTATCGCCGACTCGCGCACTAATTGCATAACCAACAAGTTTTCCTGTTGCAGTATCGCGTGCGATGCCTGTAGAGACCCCATTACTAAACACTTCTAGGTAGTTACCAGCTTCAATACCAGCTTTAATAGTAGGTGTGAATTCAAATAACATATTTTTACTTTGTAACAGCTAGTTTTTTAAGCCTAACTGTTACTTAAAAATTAACGTAATGGGTTTGACCCCCTGACTTTTCACGGGATGTAGAAGTGCGATTCGTTCCCTTGAACAATCGCACAGACAGAATTGGCGGATCGCCCTAATATCTTACGATCCCCTAGAAGCTGTTCGGATTTAAGTACCTGCACAATAAAAACCTCCGTAAACGTAACGCATAGGAGGTATTCATCAAAAGTAATTTTTATTGATTTAGTATCAAAATAACCTATACACAAATTGAAAATCATCTAATGTATTACTGAGCTTGAAAACTGCATACAAATAAAGATATCCCTACTTTAGAGAGCAGTGAAGGTATTGCACCAGTGAGATTAATAAGGTAATCCAAAATCATCATAATGCAGGTTTTATCAGAAAGGTATTGCGGTAATTACTGAAATTGAGAAATGCACATACCTTATAAAGTTCTTTCAACACTTGGAATAAGGGAGATCCAATGACTATCGGATTTATTGGCGGAATTTCTACTATCTGATGCCGATAAGGATTATTATCTACTCCTTTTAACTTTTCTCCACAAAACTTACAAACGAATAGCTAGTAGTTTATAAGGCTGTTGCATTCTGATGTATCATACAGCAACCGACTCTGACCTTTATACCCCGTTTTGAAAACTTTTTATTTATTGCTCTTTATATCTAGTTTCCCCTGTTCATCCTTAAAACGATTGTTTTCGTATCGCCATTTTTAACAAGTAAGTACTAAAATTGGCTGTTTTAATTTAAAGCCGTAATATCACTGATGTACATAAAATTAATAAAAAACTACATTAGTTATACAAGAAAAATTTGCATCATACCAAAGTTCGTAAACTGCTGATTATAGATAGTATTGAATTAATTTAACTTATGAAACTTTTTTCTGAAGCTCTCTTTAAGGAAGCATTTGATTTCTCCGAGTTGGAGCAGACAGTAACTGCTACGATTCGCCTGGCTGTAAGCAACCCGACTACATTATATATATTTTTGCAGTATTATACTTACTTCAATGGCTATGCGTCTTCTGTTATTTCTCGACTGGCAAGTTCTGTTGCTATGTCTCGTTATTTGTTTACCGACCCTGATATCTTGGTGATTGAAGAGGCAGATCGAGGATTTCAAATTTCTGCTGAAATTATGGTTGCAGCATCCGATGAGGGGGCTTATGGTATTACACATCGCGAATTAGCTCAATTGATGCTCAGGACAGCAGGAAACTATGCAAAACTTTCTACTAAAGAACGCAACCAATTTTCACAGGTTCCGGTTTGGCTAGATGAGATTGTACAAGCTGTGATGGCTGGTTACCAAGGAACGCCTGATGATGCAATTTCCTTAATCCGCTCAATCGGATTTCATGCAGCTTCGGAAATGTTGGGAGATCGCGAATATGCCCTGCTTGATATGATTGTCCGTTATGAAAACCAAGAATTTGGATTTGACCGCTATCTTAAACAACAAACTACTCCCGTCCCAATTCGAGGTCATCGCTATGATCCCTGGTGTTATGTTGTCATCCACGGCAAACATGAAGGTTCTGGTGCAGAAGCTAGGCATTTTGACCATGTTTTAGAAGCTCTGAATATGGTAGTTCGCTATCGGGCTGAATCAGAACAACAAATTTTGCAGTGGGTATTGGAAGGTTATCAAGCATTTGTATACATACAACAATCCTTATTCAGGGAAATTTATCGTGAATGTCTGCAACTGATTGAGGCTTCACAGATAGTTTCTCTATAACTGATGAGCGCTCTAGGGTGCATATACTAATTTGTTTTTTATGTTCAATTAAACCTTCTCTGGTGCTGCATCTACTACTTATTCATAAACTAACGTAGAAATTCATCAAAAATAATGTTTACTTGGCAAGGGGTAATTGGTCTAGTTGCAGGTTTTCTTTCCCTGTTAGGTTTTTTACCATACGTACTTAGTATTTATCAAAAAAAAACTCGACCAAACCGAGCAACTTGGTGGATTTGGGCGCTCGTTGGTTTCATCCTTTGCTTTAGCTATTATTCCTCTGGCGCTGTGAACACAATATGGGTTCCAGTTTGTTCAGCCGTTGGTCATTTAATTATTGCTATTCTGGCGCTGAAATATGGTCAGGGTGGTTGGAATAACTTTGACCGAGGGTGTCTATTAAGTGCTGGTATTAGTCTTGTACTCTGGTGGCAGTTTAGCTCTCCTACAATTGCTTTGGCGATCAATATCTGCATTGATTTTCTAGGGGCATTACCTACAATCAGGAAATCTTATTATCAACCATATACAGAAGATACTTTCAGTTGGACAATATTTCTGTCAGCACATACACTTAACCTTGTTGCCCTCCAAAATTGGTCTTTTGCGCTCTCAGCTTATCCACTATACTTATTTTGCTCAACTGCTACTATCGTTATATTTCTTCTGCGTCCTACAATAATCCGAAGGCAAACGGCCTCTGACAAACAACACAGCAAAAGAAAAATTCACAAGAGTTAAAACTTTTTTTCCCTAAGCACGCTCTCCAAGTAGTTAATCAATATTCTCACAATTTAAACTTCAAACTCAATTTGGGAATCCTATAGCTAGAAAGCCATAAAAATGTAAATAAAGTGACAAATTTGAGTATGTCATCAAAGCTGCTTCCTAGCCAAATTTATCGAGACAGTAAATCGAAGAAAATTTCATTACGCTTCATTCTTATTGTCCCTTTTGTGCTGCAAATTCTTACAGCGGTAGGGTTGACAGGATATTTGTCGTTACGGAATGGGCAAAAAGCTGTTAATGAATTAGCAAGCCAATTGCTGAGTGAAGTAAGCGAACGCATAGATCAACATTTAGATAGTTATATAAAAGTTCCTCATGATATTGTTGTGTTTAGCTCAGATGTAATAGATATGGGCTTGTTAGATTTACAAAACAAACAACAAATCGGAGAATTTTTTTGGAGGCGGCTGAAATCATCTGATGTCGGCTACATTCTCCTTGGTTTTCAAACAGGTGATTATATCGCCGTTGGGCATCTTTTTGGGGATGAGCGCATTACCATTGATGAATTATCCCCAGAAAATTATAATGGCAGTACTCATTTATATAGTTGGGCAACTGATAGCAAAGGTAAACGCACCAAGATTATTCAAGATAACGGAGAATTTATTGCCAAGAAAGAGGGGTGGTACGCAGAGGCGGCAAAACAACGCCAATCAGTTTGGAGTCCAGTTTATAACTGGTTAGTACCGCCATTTAGCTTATCTATTGCAGCTAGTCATCCTATCTATGACTCCAATAAAAATCTGGTTGCTGTAATTGCTGTAGAACAACGCCTTTCACAAATTAGTGAGTTCTTGCGCCAATTAAAAGTTAGTTCATCGGGAAAAACCTTCATTATTGAACAGAATAGTCTATTGATCGCTAATTCTAGTGAAGAACAACCATTCACGGTCAAAAATCGAAAACCCCAACGCTTGTCTATATCTGATAGCAAAGACCCTCTAATTCAAGCAACTGCAAAACATTTGGCTGAACGCTTTGGTAAGCTTAGTCAAATTCGTCAGGTTGAGCAAATTGGTTTTCTGCTTAATGGTAAGCGCCAGTTTGTTCAAATTACTCCTTGGCGAGATGACCGGGGATTAAACTGGCTAATGGTAGTTGTGGTGCCTGAAGAAGACTTTATGGCTCAGATTCATGCCAATACTCGTATAACCATTCTGCTATGTCTGTTAGCTTTGGTGCTGGCAATTATTTTGGGGTTATATACATCTCGTTGGATTACCCAACCCATTCTCCGATTAAATCAAGTTTCTAAGGTAATTGCTGATGGTAAAATAAACCAGAAAATGGAAGATTGCTCAGTTACAGAACTCAGTGTTCTTTTCCACTCTTTCAATTGTATGGCACAGCAATTGCATGAATCTTTTACTGCATTAGCTAATGCTAATGAAGAACTAGAAGTTCGAGTTGAAGACCGCACAAAAAAACTCAAGCAAGCAAGGGAAAATGCTGATAGTGCCAACAACGCTAAAAGCGAATTTTTAGCTAATATGAGTCACGAACTACGTACACCCCTTAATGGCATTTTAGGTTATGTTCAAATCCTTCAAGGCTCGAATAATCTAACAGAGAAAGAGCGCAAAGGTCTTAATATTATTCACCAATGTGGCTCCCATCTACTGACTTTGATTAACGATATTCTCAATCTCTCTAAAATAGAAGCTCAAAAATTAGAATTACATCCTACGCAATTTCATTTTCCTTCCTTTCTTCAAGCCGTTTGTGAAATATGTCAAATAAAAGCTGAACAAAAGGATATTGAATTTGTGTATCAATTCGATCCATGTTTGCCAATTGCTATCGAAGCAGACGAAAAACGATTACGGCAAGTTTTGATTAATTTGTTAAGTAATGCCATCAAATTTACTGATGCTGGAAGAGTAATTTTTAAGGTACAAATAACTCTTCCTAAAGATAAGCTGATTAATTATATAAAGACACTACCTAATTCAACAACTTATAAAATCCGCTTTCAAGTACAAGATACTGGCGTAGGTATAGACACTGAAGAATTAAAAAAAATATTTTTACCATTTGAACAGGTTGGTAACATTAAAAAGCAATCCGAAGGAACTGGGTTGGGATTGGCTATTAGTCAGAAAATTATTGCCATAATGGGTGGAAATTTGGCAGTGCAAAGTCAAATAGGCAAAGGTAGTATCTTCTGGTTTGAGTTAGAAATAGTAAAATCAAAAGAATGGATAAGCGTATCTAGAAAGTTACCAGAAAGAAGCATTATTGGTTATAAGGGTAAAAAACGAAAAATTTTGGTTGTGGATAATATTTCGGGAAATCGCTCTATATTTGTCAATCTGTTGGAGTTATTCGGTTTTGAATTGGCAGAGGCAGAAAATGGTCAAGACGGTTTAGCAAAAGTCATTGAGTTTGAACCTGATTTAATTATTACTGGTATTGATATGCCTTTAATAAATGGATATGAGATGTTATACCGTTTGCGAAACTTGCTAGAATTTCCGAATCTCAAAGTTGTAGTTTCCTCAGCAAGTGTATTTGGTTATGACAAACAAAAAAGCTTAGATGCTGGTGCAGATGATTTCCTTCCGAAACCTGTGCAATTATCTGAACTGCTAAATAAGTTAGAGAAACACTTAGAAATGGAATGGATTTATGAAGATAAGAATCTAAGTACGCTTACTTCTGCTAATATTATGAAAATTAGCAAATCAAATCAAGCAGAAATTATTCCTCCACCAATTGAGGAATTGGTTTATTTAAAAGAATTAGTTTTAAAAGGCCGAATAAAAGCCATTCATAAACACTTAGAGAAAATAGAAGAAATGGATAAAAAGTATGCTGTATTTGTTCAATATGTTAATTACTTGGCTCAAGATTTTAAAACAAAAGAAATTAAAGACTTTATAAATGAAATGTTTAATTCCAACTATTTATAAATATTGATTAAAAAAAGTTTAATAGTTTTTAGGTAAACAT
>NZ_JACJQM010000018.1:0-126726 GCF_014696655.1 Nostoc sp. FACHB-888
AGCGGTCGCGTGATCAGCACTTGGGCTGATGTAATCAACCGGGCTAACCTGGGTATGGAAGTAATGCACGAGCGTAATGCTCACAACTTCCCCTTAGATTTAGCTGCTGGTGATGTTGCTCCTGTGGCAATGAGCGCTCCTGCTATCAACGGTTAATTCTGAAGTTTCGCTCTTATTAAAAAGCGCTCTTCCAAAAGGGAGGGCGCTTTTTAGTATTAATGATAATAGCGCGTAATTCTGACAGCGCCTTCTTATACCAATTCAAATAATGTTTGCGACACATCAATTATTTGTAAGGGCACAACAATGTTGTGCCCTTACCCATCTATCGCATTCTTTTTTCAAATTGGTATTAGTTGATCGTGCGGTAGTGTAAAAACAACTGACTTCCAACCTGACGAGTTTCTACGAGTTGGAGATTAGGAGCAGCATCGGGAAGAAAACCCTCTCCCTCAACTGGGCTAGGGGCCTGCTTTCCTCCATAAATGACGGGCCAAATTGTCAACCACCAATCGTCAATTCGCCCTGCTTTTACTAAAGCAGCTGTTAAAGAGCCGCCTCCCAAAACAACGACCTTGTGAATACCCCGCTCTGCCATCAAGCTGTAGGCCCGATCCCAGTTCAGGTCTGTCTCTCCCAAATCGATTAATTCAGCCAGCTTTTCCAACGTTGTTGCATCAGGATTGCGCTCCACACCAGTCCGTGTCGTAAATATCCATCGCTCAATGTCTTGGCTCAAAAAAGGCAAGTCCGGCGATAAGTCAAGGGAACCTGAGACAACGCAGGTAATGGGCTGGGGAGACTGACCCCGAATTTCGCGTGCTGCCAACAGTTCGGGATTACGAATTGTAAAGGTCACCCCTTCAGCCCGAATTGTCCCTGCTCCTACTAGGATTAAATCGGCAAGGGAGGCTTGATACTCTAAGTGTGCTTGATCAACTGGATCAGAATCACGAGGCGCTTTAGGATCTACGGCACTAATTTTTCCATCGGCCGTCATCGCAAGAACCACAGTTGTTTGGATAGCTGACATGATTACATTATGACGGTTCTTTATAATTTTACCTTTTTGAATTCTTTACCATGAATAGTTGTTATATTGTGCTTTAATTTACTTTCTAAGCTATGGTTCAAGGTGGTAAGAAAATTGTTGTTGAATAATTGTCTCTACACAAGAGTTTATTTTTTTAGACATAAGCAACTGTTATGCTCAAATACATATCTGCAATCGTATTTGTCTTAATTTTAATTTCTGGGTTTGCATCTCCAGTTCAAGCTGCAACTGTCCGTTCAACTTGGGTGGAGAATGAAATTTACCAATACAATCATCCCTTTGCTTCTCAATTGCCTCAAGAATTGGCAATAAAAATGCAAAAGATGAAGGCTAGCCCTTTTGCCTTTTATCGGGGAACAGATCACATTTTTTATCGTGATATGCAGACTTTGCCAAGTTCAGGATTTGTGAATTCTTCAACCTCAGCCATCTGGTTAGAGGGAGATATGCATCTGCAAAATCTTGGAGGGATGAAAGATAGCAACGACAACAACGTTTTTGACACCACCGATTTTGATGAAGGCTATTTTGGCCCCTACGTTTGGGACTTGCGACGGATGGGAGTGTCCATTCTGTTGGCAGCCAAAGAGAACGGTCTTAGCTCAAGTGACACTCAAGATATCGTCCGTAATTTTTTGGATACTTATCTGAACAAGATGAGCGACTTTAAGGGAACCAATAATGAACTGTCATACCGTTTGGAATCTGGCAATACGAATGGTATGGTCAAAGATTTGATTCAAAAAACATCAAACAAGAACCGCTCTAGCTTGCTAAGTAAATACACGCAGTTAAATAACAGTAAAAATCGAGTATTCCAGACCACCTCAAAACTTCAGCCTGTATCCAACAGTACCTATTCTGACATTGCTGGGGCTATGACCAGCTACATTGCCTCAATTCCTAGCAGTAAGTGCTACAACAATAGTTATTATGCTCTCAAAGACATTCGGCTAAAATTAGGTTCAGGCATTGGTAGTCTTGGTAAGTACCGATATTACTTACTGATTGAGGGACCAAGTTCAGGAACCGACGACGATCGCATTTTGGAGATGAAGCAGGAAGGTAGTAGCGCAGTTGCTATCGCAGTTCCAGGTCTGCTGCCAACTTCAGTTTACGAGAACCAAGAAGGTGCGAGAGTTGCAATTGCTATTAAAGCAATGCTCTTCAATACTAACCCCTTGGTTGGCTACACTACCGTCAATGGTATCCCCTTTATGGTACATGAAAAATCACCCTACCAAGTGGACTTTGACTATACATTACTAGAGTTGTCGGGAAATAGTGACTAAAATCGCTGAAAGGCTTAGGGAGTCTGGGTTTCAATAATTTTGGTCAGAAATCAATAAAAAGCTTGCCACAAGCAGATTTCAAGGATTTTTGAGCTTATTACCCAACAAGTCTACTAACCACTAAGTCAAAATTCATGGATGCGATGGGGTATGCAGGGAAGGTCGTTGCCAAGAACCATGCAATCTCTGATAAAGACTATGATGCTGCCATTATTCCCGTAAGTGTTGACAAAGAAGTGACTGATATTGTTAGCGGTAACAAGGCTGTATTCAAAGACGAAATTGTTAACTTTGCGGTGAACTATGCAACTCAAGTTGAGTATGACTACACGAGTTTTGTAAATGCTTATAACCAAGGGATGATACTCTACTAAAACACCGATTCAGGATTCAGAGATAACTCAGAATGTGGCTAGATGAATGATACTGTATAGGGCGAGGGCGAACTGGCAACTAGCAGCGTTCCCCCCGAAATGACCGAAAATAATTAAGTCTTATTCAAACCTTGAGGAGTGAATTTATAATGTCTCGTTTGCTAACAGCCTTCGCAAAACGACTCCTGCGGAGTATCACTTTTGTAATCTTGCTAACTTTGATTAATACTTTAATACTTCCTGCCGCCACTTGGGCTGCCTCTTCTAGTTTGGGAGTTGATAATGGTCATCTTAGTTCTTGTCCGGCTTCAGACAATTGTGTTGTGAGTCAAGATGGTGATCCTAAACACGCCATTGACCCAATTCCCTATCATATAGATCGTAATGCAGCACGAAAAACCTTACTAAAAGTTCTCACTGTCGTTCCACGCACAGAAGTTATAGAACAGACAGATAATTACATCCATGCTCTTTCTAAAAGCCGCATCTTCAAATTTATTGATGATGTAGAGTTTTATTTTCCTGCCAATGAGCCAGTAATTCATCTGCGCTCGGCAGCCCGCTTGGGAGAGTCGGATCTTGGTGTTAATCGCAGGCGTTTGGAGCAAATTCGTCTTGCTCTGCGTGATCTAAATATTTAATTTTAGCTTGAGCAGCAATGTGAACAGCCGGACAAAAATGCTTCGTCCCCTGACAATTGTCGTGATGATACATTACATCTAGGTGTGGCGATCGCTTACTTTCCTCTAAGAAAATTTGCCCCTGAGCGCTTGCAAGGAAGCTTCTATTGTTGATTGAGCGTGAGTGCGATCGCTATTACTCATACACTAAAACTGGCAGACGAAGCTCGATTATTACTTCGCTTTTTGTAATAAGCGAATCTCCTTTCTCAATAATTCTGGAATCTGAGAAGGGCGTTCAGCTACTGGAACTTCCGCTTCTTTTAAAGCAGCTAATTTACTTTGAGCTGTGCCGAAGTTAGGATCGCGTCCAATAACCGTTGCTAAAGTCCCAGTTTGACGCCAAGTTTTTCCTGGCGGTGCAAGTCTTCCTGCAATATAGGCAATTACTGGTTTATCAATCGCCTCAGTAATGTACCGAGCTGCTGCTTCTTCACTACCACCACCAGGTTGACCGACTAAAACGATCGCCTCTGTAGTTTCATCTTCATCGAGAATTTGCAACCATTGGAGAAATGAGGAACCGACGATCGCATCGCTACCAATACTGACACTAATGGACTGCCCTAAACCCGCTTTTGTTAACTCGTAAGCAACTTCGTAGGTGAGCGTGCTACTACGACTAACGATCCCCACTGGCCCAGGGGTATAAAATTCGTTAGGCTGAGTACCTAAGAGAATTTTTCCCGGCACAATGATCCCCGGACTATTTGGCCCGACTATCAAAGTTTCACAGGCTTCGGCTTTGCGGAGTAATTGCACCATATCCAAAGGCGGCACGCCAGCAGTAATAATAATGATTTGGCGAATATTAGATGCGATCGCTTCTAATGCCGCATCTAGCACGTCGTAAGGATCTACACAGATAATTGTCGTGTCAATTACCCCAAATTGTTCTATTACCTCTTCTACTAAGTCAAATACTGGCAGTTCATGCATGAACTGCCCACCACATCCAGGATTGACACCGGCTACCAAGTTCGTACCATAAGCTTTCATTTGAGCAACATGAGTGCCTGATATGAATTCACAAAAGCCTTGAATTAACACTTTGCTGTCTGGCGTTAGGTTCATAAAAAATTACCGTAAGTTTGGCAACCCAGTGGTCTAAGACACTTGGCATAAAAACGACATATTTACAGTGTCGTTTCAATTTTTACATTCCAAAAACTGGCCTTGAGGCTGAGTGTCCCAAAAGTCGGTCAACCCACCTCTAGGTAGAAATATTAAGTTAGAATGCACTATTTAGTTAGTTCCCAAAGACTAGTAGTTACTTATTTTGGGTGTTTAATTCAAAAATTTACGCTTTGCGGTAAAAGTTAATAATTTTTGATTTTTCAATTGGAACGAAGTCACAGTTACTACTTCTTTCTAACCATTGGTTTAGCAAGACGAACTGCTGCCGCTACTGCCTCATCTAAATTTTCTACCACAAGGAGCGCATTGCTGGGGGTCTTTAGTGTTGCTAAATACTTTCTAGCAGCGTCAAATTCAGAACCAGCAAGACGGATAACTAAGGGTGAAAAATTCTGCTCTCGTCGACTTTTATTACCATTAGAATGCACAACCTGTGATTGAAGTTCACTGTTGTCTTGCTGCACAACTCTGGCTATAACTTCAACCACTTCCTCAGTTTGAGGAATGTTACCTAGAAGATTAATTAATATTACTTGAATGCTATTATCAGTCTCTAGGATTTTTAGACCTGTCTCTAGGCGATCGCGGAAAGTAGTTGGTGTAGTATCTGTAAGAAAAGCATGACGTAGATTCAAACAAACACCTGGGTTGCCGCCAGCATTAGCGACTAAATCCAAAGTTGCCAACACTGAACCAGTACCATTACCTAAAATCCCGATTTTCCCGTGCATTTTCAGACCATCCCAGTTGCCCAACATACCATTGGCTTCAGTATTGGTATTACGGCTGATAATTTTTGCCGCCATTTCGGCAAGGTCAGGATGACGCTTGATCGCGCGTTGATTGACCCTGACTTTACCATTAAGAGCCATAACTTGACCAGTTGCACTGACTGCCAAGGGATTTATTTCGACTAAATCCAGGTCTTTTTGCACAAATAACTGGTACATCTTTTGGACAACGCTGCTTACCGACTGCATCAGCGTCCCCTGCAAACCCATTTTTAAAGCCAATCGTCGGGCATAAAATGGCGAGAATTCCTGTTCTACGACAACATAGTGCATTTTTTCCCCAGCAGATTCCCAATCGATGTTTGCTTCCTTGCAACCTAAAAGTACTGGTCGGCAAACAGCAGTATCTAAAACCACCGCTAGATAAAATTCCTGGTTGGCGTCATATTGCGATTCTGCCAGCACAACTTCTGGCAATTCGCCCCATATTGGTAAACTAAAGATATTTTGAGCAGCTGCGATCGCATCAATTGTTGTTTCCGCAAACCTGACTCCACCTGCTTTTGCCCGTTCCGCTCCATGTACTTGAGATTTCAGTACAATTGGAAAACGAATTTTTAAACGTTTCAAATCTGTAGGATGGTCAATTCGTTGGGAAGGCAATACAGGAATGCCTATTTTCCCAAACCATTCTTTAACTTGATACTCTAATAGATCCATTGAAACACCTTATATTTACACTTTCCTAGCCTTTGCTTAGTCCTGTCTTAATATTTTGCAGCACTTTTCTTTCAGAATTAAGCTTTTGGCAGCTATAAAAATTTATTTTTCACGGTTAATTTTATCTGATTCAGCAAATGAGGCACATTAATTTCGATAGCTAACCTGTTGGTGCTAGAGCCACAACACATAATTAATCTATTCAGTAAGTTTCCTAGCATAGAAGATAAGTACCATTTCTGTCAAAACCCTCTGACTTAGCATAGTTTCTTTAATTTTTGGATAAATTAGTCACAACTGCTCTGCAACTAGAATTTTGCAGCACATTAACTCTTGTGTATTTTATTGTCCCCAAATAATCTAGTGAAAATACTCAATAAATCTATTATTCCCATTTTAAAGACTCTATTATTCCCATTTTTTATTTGTAATTTACATCTAAAGGCAGATTATTTAATTTTGCATCTCGCACTTTAAAAATGTAGCGGTGCGAACATAATTGCTTTTTTTTCTTTTTGGTTAAAAGTCAGAATGTGTGTTAGAAAGTTGGTCGTTCAGATTTTCAGGCTGTGGTTAGTTAAACTGTGCATTTGCATTCAACAAACCTAAAAAGTTCATTTCATCCTCTTAAGGATAATCAAAACAATATAGAAATTGAGCGGGAAAGCTCTATGAAAGTAGCAGTCCAGCAGGAAGATTTACAGCTTTTAGCCAAAACTTTGCAGGAACAATTACTTGTAGAAGTCTCATCGGCTGGAGTCTTCGAGGTTAAGTGCGCCGTCAATAAAGACGAGCTAATGATTTTAACGCAACACGAATCAGATGTAATAGTTGATGCTCAGATCATCTTTGCAGTAATTGAGGAGGTACTTCAGTCTTTAGCGCCCCACAGAGAGCAGCGAGTGCAATGTTTCCTTAGAGTTTTTGGTGAACAAGTTCCTTATACCAAATGTTTCTTAGTTCTGAAACAGAGGGGAGGCCGGGGAAATGAGAAAGCAGGGGAAGCAAGAGGAGCAGAGGGGCAATACTTTTCTCCTATTTCTTCATCTGCTCTGACCTATTCTCCATCACTTGATAAGGCTGAGGAGGAGGAACTATTTGACCCGTTTGCATATGCGCCGAGTTTGCCGACTTCAAAGCCAGCATCTCAAATCAAACTCATCTTATTGGGTGCAGCTTTGGTGGGAATTGTCATCTTAGGCGGCGGTGCTTACTTATTGACTCCCCCTTGTGTGATGTCTGAGTGTAAAGAAATACAAAACGCCGAGCAATTAAAAACAAAATCCCCGCAACTGATGCGCCGCGCTAAGTCTGAAAAAGAATTAGTAGCTCTACAACAGCAACTTGCAGCAGCCAGCGTAGCCCTGAATGTAATTCCTAGTTGGTCGCCCCGTTCTCAGGTATCAGAAGAACTAAAAGCAAGTTTGTCTGGACGGTCAGAAAAAATCAACCAGGTGGTCAAGGCTTTGCAGACGGCATACTTGGCGACACAAAAAGCTCAAACTCCTGCATATAGCCTAGAGGAATTACAAGCTAGGCAACACTTATGGCGACAGGCTATAGCACCACTAGAAACTATAAGTCCTGATAGTGAACTCTATGGGCTAGTGCAAGGGAAATTACTTAATTATCGTGTCCGTTTGCACGCTGTGAATCAGCAAATATTTGTTGAGGAAAAATGGCTGAAGAAATTAACAGCAGCAAAAGCTGTAGCTAATGCAGCCGAGAACCGACAAGCTACTGCTAAATCTTTGAATGACTGGCAAAAGGTGCAGTCTACTTGGCTGGTGGCGATTAATGCCTTGAATAGCATTCCCCGGACTAGCCCTGGATACCAAGAAGCCGAAAAGCTTTTGGTAGATTATAAACCTAAGTTCGTAGCAGCACGCGATCGCGCTACTAAAGAACGATTAGCTATTAAAGCCTACCAACAAGCCGTTAGCACTGCCAAGCAAGCCAAAGTATATGAGCAACAAAACCAATGGCTTGCAGCTGCGACATATTGGGATCAGGCTTTGCAAACAGCTAAACAGATTTCCCAAGATAGCTTGTACTACACTCAGGCTCAGTCTCTCATTGAACCTTATTCAGTAGCCCTCAAACAAGCACAAGAAAAAGTACAAGTTGTTAGTAGTTTGCAACAAACCCGTACCGATCTAGATAAAATCTGTATTAATGAAATTCGGATTTGCACATTTAGTATAGACAATGCAGGAATCATTGTCCGGTTAACGCCTGAATATGACCAAATCAGGCAAAATAACTTGGCTAATCCTTATTCTGAGAACTCGGGTTCAGCTACTACTGTTGATGTTACCAATCACTTGCAAATCTTACGAGAAGCCTTAGCTGTAATTGGTGAAAATGCCAACTTGTCCCTTTTTCTCTACGATTCTCAAGGTCAAGTAATTTATACACGGACTTTGGGTGGGTAGAAAAGCTAAGAGTAAGGAGTTAGAAGTATATAAGGTACATGAGTAGAGGCACTCCAGAAAATAGGAAACCAAAGATAAGATTATTCAAATTATTACGTCCTTAACTAGATAGTCGGCTTCTTGAAGAAGTCGGCTATCTAAATCCAGAATAGTTTAAGAATCTATACTTACAGCTAGCTTACTTGATACTAGACTTATTAGCTTAAATGCTGTGTTAGTCCACACAATTTACGCATCGAACCAAAAAATAACTCTACTTTTATCGGAAGATGACACGATATTATTGTCTTTGTGTTTTTAATTCACATTGTTTAAAAATATAATTAACTGCCGCAAATAATTTATCTAAATCTTGAATTATATACAAATTTTTATTCCGAGTAAACACATCAGCAATCAATTTTCCAAATTGCCATATTTTACCGTTAGAAACAATCCCAAAAATATCGCTGGCAAAATCATCATTAATTCGCTGCACTGCGATCATTTCAGCTAAACACTGACCCCAGCCTTCTTCAAATTTGTCTTGTCTAGCTTCAACTGTTAAAAAATAAGGTTTATCAAAAACAATCGTACTTAAAGGGTTTCGCTGTGTAACTGTATAGTCTGGAACGCCTGATAAATCTTCATCGTAAGCTAATGTTTCATGACTCCAAAGTCTTAGTTTACTTCGGTAATTTTTCCATACTTCTTTCAATACTGGATAAATTAGATTTTCACAAATAGCATCTTCAGAATTATCAATAACTCCATCTGTAAATAGCAAATCTAATTCTTCTTTAAAAGACTGTTTAACTGGAAACTTTACTTCTAATATAAAATTAGACTGTACATATTTGATTTGAAATTTTTTCATTACTGCGCTAATACTTTTGTAATTAATAAATGCCATTTTAATTCACCTTTTATTAAAAACTCTGCCATTGTCTAAACACAGGTATAGCGGTTAGCATGGATGTCGATTAACCACTTCACCTAACTAACTGCGCTACGGAATTGAAAAATTGACGACACAACCCTTTCGTCACTAAAAGTGTTGTCAACAAGTTAGCGAAAGCAACCATAAATATAATCAAAATTTCATAAGATACAGCATCTAGGGGTTGGACACCAGCGAGTAACTGTCCGGTGGTAATTCCTGGTATTGCGACCATACCTATAAGTATCATTTGGTTGAGAGTCGGAATCAATCCGGCTCTGATGGCATCTTTGCGATACTGGCTAACTGCTTGCTGGGGAGTTGCGCCTAAGCTCAAATGGGTTTCTATTTCGATATGGCTGGAATTAATAGTACTGACAAGACGTTCGCCTGCGATCGCAGCTGCATTGGTAGCATTACCTAGAACTATCCCTGCTAAGGGAATTATATACTGTGGCTCATACCATCTGTCTGGTTGAACGATCAAAAAGTTGGTATAGAACACTGTCAGGACGGTACTAATTAAAATTGCACCCCACACCAAAGGCAACACATAAGGAATTTTTTGGCTGATGCGATTTCGTGCGACAATCGCCGTAATTGTCAGCATGACTGCTAATAACGCCAAAACTGCCCAAGCATTGTCTACAGCCAAGATGAAATCTAAAATGTATCCCAATACAAGTAGTTGTAAGATGGTTCTCCCAGTAGCAAGGGCTAAATTTAACTCTAGTCCTAATTTTTCCCAGGCAGATAAACCAATGGCGATCGCCATCAATCCCACAGCAATAACTAAATCTACCAAATCCAGCTTGATCAGATCCTGCATGGGTTCTCTATCTCCTGGTATTTTCCTCTCAAAGCAGCCCACATAAGAGGAACTTTGCTCCGATGTGTTGGATCTTGGTTGATATATATCACCTTTATCAATTCAAAAATTGTACAACTTTAACATGGAAAACACCTAGTATGCCTACTATCTGTAAATTAAATATGCGGTAGTTTCTCGCGCCACAATTTAAGTAAAAACCCTAATAGATGCGTATCTTAGGCGATAGTCTTTTAATAGCTCCTATTTGATTAATAATTCAACTAGCAAAAATTGACTCTCGAAGTGTATCCTTTGTATCTTCCAATAAAATAAGAACTCATGATCCAAAGTGTAAATCCTATCCCTGCCTTTGATATCAAACAGCAATACACCACCATCGAAGCAGAAGTAAGTGCAGCGGTCTTAGAGGTTCTAGCTTCCGGCCGCTATATTGGTGGTCCCTTAGTCCAAGGTTTTGAGCAACAGTTTGCTGCTTATAATACTGCTACTGAATGTGTGGCTTGTAATTCTGGTACTGATGCGCTCTACTTAGCTTTACGAGTTTTGGAAATTGGTGCAGGCGATGAAGTGATTACAACGCCTTTCACCTTTATTGCTACATCTGAAGTGATTAGCGCCGTCGGTGCAAAGCCTGTTTTCGTTGACATTGATACTACTACATTTAATTTGGATGTGGAGCAAGTAGCGGCGGCGATTACACCCAAAACCAAAGCGATTATCCCGGTTCACCTATTTGGACTACCTGTGGATATGACATCATTGATGGCGATCGCTCAATCTCACAATTTGTCAATAATTGAAGATTGCGCTCAGTCTACAGGCGCAAGTTGGGCTGATAAAAAAGTAGGAAGTATTGGACATATTGGTTGCTTTAGTTTCTACCCTACCAAAAATCTTGGTGGTTGCGGTGATGGCGGGGCAATAACGACTAATGACCCTGCGATCGCCACTAAACTGCGAATATTACGAGATCATGGTAGTAAAATTCGATATTTACACGAGGAAATTGGTGTAAATAGCCGCTTGGATGCTCTCCAAGCGGCTATTTTGCAGATTAAGCTACGTTATTTAGATATTTGGAATGATCGCCGACGAGATATCGCCAATTATTACTACCAATTCTTATGTCAAATTCCGGGGATTGTCCCGCCCCAAGAATTACCTGAGGGTGTTGGGGTATGGAATCAATACACTATTCGCATATCAGGCGAAGGGCGAAATGGTTCTAGCGCCAAATATCGAGATTGGGTGCGTAGTCAATTGCAAGAGCAGGGTGTGAGTTCGATGATTTACTACCCCTACCCTTTACATTTGCAGCCAGTTTATCAAAATCTGGGTTATCAAATTGGAGATTTACCAATAGCAGAGCAAGCTTGCCATGAAGTTATATCTTTGCCTATGTACCCAGAATTAACACAACAGCAGCAAGATCAGGTGATTTATGCGTTGAAAGAAGTTATGAGTTAGAAGTTTGAAGTTAGGAGTTTTGGATAAATAAGTTTCTTCAACTCATAACTCATCACTCCTAACTCCTAACTCATTTCATTACTGCATTTGCAGTCGCTAAGACTTCCACCAAGGCACGAACAGCCGCAATCATTGCTACTTCGCTATTGAGTTGGTTGATGGCGGAACCAACACCAACACCAGCAGCACCAGCAGCGATCGCTAATGGTGCGGTAACGTTAGAAATGCCTGAAGCACACAATACTGGTACTGACACCACACGAGAAATTTCAAAAGCTGCTGCCAAGGTGGGAGCAGCTTTTTCAATTAATCCTAAAGTTCCAGGGTGAACTGGATTACTACTAGTACCGCCTTCGGTTTGGATAATATCTGCTCCAGCTTTCACCAGTTCTTCTGCTAACTGTACCTGTTGATCTAGTTCCAAAATGTGGGGAACGGTAACAGATAAAGTGATTTCGGGTAGGAGAGTGCGGGTTTGCTTGAGTAACGCTAGCACTTCTGGAGCCTCAAAGCGTCGTCCTTGAGCATAAAAGGAATCAAAATTCCCGATTTCAATTAAATCAGCACCAGCTGCCACAGCTTGTACAAATTTTTCTGGCTCTACTGCCGATACACAAATCGGTAAATTTGTCAAACTTTTAGCTAATTGTACCAAAGCTGGATCGGCGGCAATATCGACAAAGGTAGCACCGCCAAATTCAGCAGCTTTAACGGTAGCGGCGACGCTAGCGACATCGAAGTTATTTAAACCGCTAATCACTTTTAGAACGCGGCGGTTATTAAATGCACGTTGGAGTGTGGAATGCATCGTCATGGTTAGGCTTTTGAAGCTATGAAGATTAGAAATTAGGTATATTCTACCGTTACTCAGTTGATGAGGAACTAAATCACTATGGCAATACTGAATAAATTCAGCTATTCGCTTATGTTCCGCCGACTGAAGTGCGGGGATTTTACACATAAAGTCTCAATAACTAGTTGTCAATATAGCAATCCAATTTGATTTCTGAATTACTCGTAGAGGTAAGGGACTAGGGACTGGGAAGAAGGAATAAATGTGTACTGAGTTTTGTTCAAAAATCAAATATCAGTCCTATATATAAATAAAGTTGATAGATAACATAAGCAACAAATATTTATAAAGTATTGACTACGTAATGTAAAATAAAAATGCCTTTATGTAGGCAAAGCCCAGATAAAAAAATGAATCAGTATTCCGTAATAAGCAGCAATGTGGTGAAAGAAAAAGCCAGCGAGTTGGGCTTTCACAAAGTTGGAATTGCTGGTGTAGATGAGGTAGATGCCACAGAAGCACAGAGGTTACAAGCATGGATTGAACTGGGTTATCACGCCGATATGGAATGGATGGCTAACCCAAAACGTCAGGATATCCGCTTAGTGATGCCAGAAGCGCGATCGCTAATATGTGTGGCGCTAAATTATTACACCCCACATCAACGTCCTGTAGGCGAGGAATACGCCAAAATTTCTCGCTATGGCTGGGGAAGGGATTATCACAAGGTAATGCATAAAAAACTTAAGCAGCTAGCCACATGGCTAGAATCACTTGATGAAGGTGTATCGGCTCGTTATTATGCAGACACTGGCCCGGTACAAGATAAAGTGTTGGCTCAACTTGCCGGAATTGGTTGGATTGCCAAGAATGGGAATGTGATTACACGAGAATACGGATCTTGGGTATTTTTGGGAGAAGTGTTGACCAATTTGGAATTAGAAAGCGATCGCCCGCACACAGAACACTGCGGTAGCTGTACTCGTTGTCTTCAGGCTTGTCCTACGGGTGCAATTACTCAACCTTTTATTGTGGATGCTAATCGCTGCATCGCTTATCATACAATTGAAAATCGGGCAGAGGAATTACCAGAGACAGTGACACCTCATTTACAAGGCTGGGTTGCTGGTTGTGATATTTGCCAAGATGTTTGTCCTTGGAATCAACGTTTTGCCCAAACAAGTGATATTGAAGAGTTTCAGCCTTATCCTGGGAATATTGCTCCCCACCTGCTAGAATTAGCCCAAATCTCAGATCAGGAGTGGGATAAACGATTTCCAGCATCTGCCTTGCGGCGGATTAAGCCAGAAATGTTACGACGCAACGCCCTAGCTAATCTTGACGCATCCAGGCGAAATAATGACCCCAAAAGTAATTATTTTTGATTTTGATGGCACTATTGCTGATACAGTAGATGCCCTTGTAAGTATTGCCAATCGTCTAGCTGTAGACTTTGGTTATAGACAAATAAGCCCAGAGCAATTATCCTTCCTTAAAAACTTAACATCTAGGGAAATTATTAAGTATTCAGGAGTTTCTCTATTTAAGATACCTTTTTTAGTTAAAAAAGTTAAAGGAGAATTAAAAAACAAAATCCCAGAATTAAAACCAATTCCGGGAATTAAAGAAGCATTAACGGAACTCCAAAATGAAGGATATAAACTGGGAATTATCACTTCTAATTCTAAAGACAATGTGACACAATTTCTGAAAATCAATGATTTAAATCACCTATTTGATTTTATCTACTCAGGAATTACGATTTTTGGTAAAACAACCATAATCAATAATGTATTAAGGCAAAATCAACTCCAACCTCAAGAAGTTATTTATGTCGGAGATGAAACCAGAGATATAGAAGCATCAAAGAAAGCAAATATTCAAGTTATTGCAGTAACTTGGGGCTTTAATTCACCGGAAGTACTAGCCAAGCAAAATCCAGATTATTTAATTCAGCGACCTAATGAACTACTAGAAGTGATGAATCGTCATTAATTAATCAATAGTCAAAAGTCAATAGTGAAAATATTAACTATTGACGATTTTGCAAAACAATAGGGTGGGTCATGTATATCAATGCCCACCCTACAAAATAGCAAGATATTAGGAAAACTTAATTTTTCCGTTCACCCTTTTCTAAAGCTTGTTTTACTAAATCATCACTGACATTAGTTACACCCTCAGTCTTAGAATTCCCAACTTCCTTTGCTAACTCCATATAATCATCAGGGTTACCAGTTGACTGCGCTTGAGTTGTTGTCTCTTCTGGTTGAGAGATTTTATATTTAGGTGCAGTAGCTGCTTCTGCTGCTGCTGCGCCTTCACCTGTGCGATCAACTTCACTAACGCTGAATTGTTGTGCAGTTGCATAATCAGCATCAAAATCGACCTTTGGTGCTTTTTCTTCACCACTAGCTATGTTTTCGGCAGCTAATTGAGCATCATGAGTGGGAGCTTCATTAACATTGGGCTTTACTTCATCAGGCATAATTAAAATCCTTAGATTAAATTTTTATTGCTTACTTGAAAGAGCATAGCAAAGTAATTAACTCTTTCCATGCTCCTTTAGGAGAGACTTTACCTCTATTAAAAGATAGATTAAAGCTGTAATTTACAATTAATATAACTCATTCTCTTGATAGTAGAATCTGATGCTCAAACTTTGGTAAGCCTTAGTTTGGCGTGTAAAATTCCCTTGGAAATAAAATTATGACTGCAAGTTACGATAAAAGTATTTCTCAAGCCCAGAGCAATGAATCCCAAAATTTGGTAGATGCATTTAACAATTTAGATACCGATGCAAAATTAGCCTGGTTCTATTTAGTTTATAAAAAAATGGGCGATTCTATCACACCAGCTGCTCCTGCTGCGGCCGAACCTGAGTTAGCACCACTTCTGCTAAAAGATTATTTTGAGTTATCAGATGAGCAACAACTAGATATTATGCGGGATATTGTTAACCGCAAAGACACAGAATATTCCCGTGCTTATGGGGCGATAAAAGAAAATAACCAGCTTTTAGTTTGGTATGCTTGGGCGGTAGCTATGGGCGATACGGTAGTTGACTTACCAGCTAGCTACGAGCCAACTAAGGCAATTAATGATCTGATTTCCCAAATTGAAGGACTAGATTTTGACGAGCAAATTTCGGTATTCCGAACAATAGCTGGTGAAGTGGGTTACACCGATGTTAAGCCGATTGAGACGCAAGCAGAAACTGGAAAAACGCCAAGTTTGTAATCCGCCCTGGCTTGGTTACACAACACAAAAAAAGTCCGCCTACCTTGCGGGAACGCTAAGGGTAATGCGGACTTTAAATAATTTATGAGACAGCCAGCTGACTCAAGTCAGATGCTGTCAGATTCGAGTGTACTACTTGGCCATCACGGAACCAAACAATGCGCTGGGTTTGACGAGCAACTTCTGGTTCATGAGTTACCATGACTACAGTAATTCCACTGGTATTGAGTTCGCCAAAAATATCCAATACTTCTTGGGTTGTGCGTGAATCAAGTGCGCCGGTGGGTTCATCGGCTAAGAGTACCACGGGGCGATTGACAATGGCTCGTGCGATCGCTACTCTTTGTTGTTGTCCACCAGATAGTTGAGTTGGTTTGTTGTTGAGGCGATTTGCTAAACCCACTCGCGTCAGTGCTTCGGTGGCGCGATCGCTTCTTTCTTTTGAATTCACACCAGCATACAACATTGGCAGCATCACATTTTCTAATGCTGTAAGTTGGGGCAATAAATGAAATTGTTGGAATACAAACCCCAGTTTTTTGTTGCGGATGTGTGCCAAGGATTTATCATCCATTTGCGCTACATCAATATTATCTAAGTAATAATGTCCGCCTGTAGGGCGGTCTAGACAGCCGATAATATTCATAGCTGTAGATTTGCCTGAACCAGAAGGCCCCATAATTGAACAATATTCGCCCTTATGGATAGTCAAATTCACATCATCGAGTGCTTTAACTTCAGTTTCACCACTGCCATAAATTTTAAAAATATTCTCTAAACGAATAATTGTTGATTTAGGGATGGGATTGGGAACTAGAGAATCGGTAATTGAAATAGTGTTTGTCATAAGAATTTAGTTATTAGTAAATTATTTACGAAATATCTCTTTACCTCAACCTAATCAAGAAGATTGAGTTTCGCCATCCCCATTACTAAGCACTTCTTAAAGCCACAATGGGATCGAGTTTAGCAGCGCGACGTGCGGGAACAACGCCAAAAAATAAACCAATCCCACCAGAGACACCAACTGCCATACTAATCGCTACAGGAGAAAGACTTGCTTCTAAAGGAGTCAACGCTCCCACTAATAGAATGCCACTGATACCAACCGCAGTCCCAACTAAACCGCCAGCTGCGGAAACTATCACTGCCTCAATGATGAACTGGAGCAAAATATCTTGTTCAGTTGCTCCGATCGCTTTTCTTAATCCAATTTCTTGGGTGCGTTCGGTGACGGAGACAAGCATAATATTCATAATGCCAATACCGCCGACAAACAGCGATATACCAGCGATTGCAGCTAACATAATTGTCAATGCACCTGTAATTTGACCGACAGTTTGCAAAGCATCTTTTTGAGAACGAATAGTAAAGTCATCTTCACCATTAATTTTGTGCCGTAGACGCAACAAATTAGTGATTTGGAATTCTGCTGCATCTACGCTCTCTGAATCACGAGCGGCTGCAACGAGGTAATCTAAGGCGATACCATAAGGAGAATTCTTTCCCACAAGTCGGTTTGCTGAAGTTGTAATTGGTATTAAAGCAGCATCATCATAATCTGCTCCCACGCTGGAACCTTTGGCTATTAACGTCCCAATCACTTGAAAGCTGGTATTTCCAACTCGCAATTGCTCACCTATAGGGTTACTATTACCGAATAGTTTTTCTGCCAAGTCTCCACCTAGCACCACGACTTGGTTACTTCGCTTGATGTCTACATCGCTGAAAAACCTGCCTTTATCAGTTTCAAAATCCCGCACAGATATGAAACTGGGAGTTGTGCCAATGATGTTAACATCAGTGTTTCTGTTGCGGTATGTAACTACCTGTCTTCTATTTAATTCTGGCGCAACTCCTACTACAGTTGGTACTTGAGAAGCGATCGCTTCCGCATCTTGTAATACCAGAGTTTTTGGCACTTCAAAGGAGATACGCTGAGTTTCTCGATTACCTGGTAGTACAAACAGCACATTTGGGCCTAATGACTCCAGCTGTTTATTAACGTACTTTTGCCCACCTTCACCAATGCCAATCATGGCAATAACCGAGGCATTGCCAATAACTATACCCAGCATTGTTAGGGCACTACGCAGTTTATTTGACAGCAGGGTTTTCCCCGCCATTTGGACACTTTCTAAAAAATTCATGTTTTAAATTACGAATTACGAATTAGGTTTTATTCTGTTCTTTCGCCTTTTCAATTTTGTAATCTTTGGGTGGGTTCACAAAAACGCGATCGCCTTCTTTAACTCCCCCTAAAATCTGAGTTTGGTCTTGGATTTGTGCGCCAACTGTAACTTCGCGGAACTGGGGTTTATTGTTTGCATCTAGTACAAGTACGCCAGTTTGACCCTTTTCGGTGACAATTGAGACTGTTGGTAATACTAAGGCATTATTAACGCGATCGCCCAAAAAAGTCAGATCCACATTTAAGCCAGAACGCAGTTTATCTGTGCCAGTATCGAGAGCAACCCGCACCTGGAAGGATGTCACGCCTTGTTCAACCACTGCTTCGGGAGCAATCAGGCGCACATTACCTTTAAAAACTTGATCGGGATAGGCATCAGCAACAATTTCCACCTGCTGTCCCTGCTTAATTCTGCCAATATCGGCTTCAGGAACTTGAGCTAATACTTCTAAACCGCGTGCTACAGCGACAATTGAACTGGAAGTTGCCGACGCGCTAGTAGAAGCAGAGGTTGTGGGTGTCACAAAAGCGCCCACGTTAGCATACTTTTGCGTCACAATTCCCGAAAATGGAGCGCGAATAATAGTCTCGTCCAACTGCACTTGCACACCCTTTAATTGAGCTTCAGCCGCTGCAACTGCTGCTTGACGCTGGACAATTTCTTCAGAACGGGTGCCATCTTCTAGCAAGAGCAGTGCGGCTCGTGCTTCATTCACAGAGGCTTGGCGTTGGTCGATTTCCTCAGTTCGAGTGCCACTTTGGACTAACGACAATCGTTTTCTAGCTTCTTCTAAGTTGGCTCTAGCACTCTTGTCTTCGCTGATGGCTTGATCGAGTAATTGTTTTTTCTCTGCTCCCTCTTTATATAGATATTGATAACGCTTTACCTGTTCACTGGTGTAATTCACCCTTGCTTGAGCCGCATCCACTTGGGATTGAGCTTGAGCAATCTCTTGGGGACGATTACCAACCTTAGCTGAGGTAAGTTGGGCTTGAGCTTGTGCCAATCGCGCTCTAGCTTGAGCAATTTCTTGAGGACGGCTACCAGCAAGGGCTTCGGCTAGTTGTGCTTGACTTTGGGCTAAGTTGGCACGATACTGGCTCCTTTGGGCTTCAATGCCGGCGCTATCCATACGGCCGAGAATTTGCCCTTGTTGAATGCGATCGCCTTGTTCCACATATAATTGCGACAGCACTCCGGGGTTCTTCGGACTAATATTTACACTCTGAACTGGCACAACTTTGCCACTCGCTGTAATCCGCAAAGTGACATTTTGAGCTGCTACTGGCACAGTTAATTGAGCAATGTCTTCTTTGTTTGTTCCTTGATTTACCAGGGTGTAGGTTGTGAATGTACCAGCAACCAAGACACCCCCTGCTATCAGCCCCATCAGCCAGCGTGATGGATACTTAACTTTGCCAATAACAGGAATTTCTATGTGTGTAGCCATGTCTAAAAGCCTATGAATCTTGCTTTATTGGAGTAGCCTGTAGTTATATGATGATGTCCGTCGAATTGCCCATAGCATAATTCCCCCAAAAAGCCAAAGTAGCGCCTTTGTCCCTTGCTCTTAAGGGACAAAGGCGTGAGGGTGCATTTTGGGGGAATTATGCTTAATTGAGCAAACATAAATACTAGAGGGCGATTGCAGGAATGGGGAGTTGTTAAAATTTTTGGATTAAATCTTTATTAATAAACTTACAACTAGAGGCATAATTAGCTTTATAATTGCTTAATTTTACTTCATAATAGGTATTTAATGTCTGCATGCCTTCACCTAAATGGGTGATTTTACCCACTAATGGTCTATCAAGTGAAGTTTGAAGGGTAGAACGTAGACGCGCAGCGGCTTGCCCCAGGCTACCACAGAGGCATAGAGGGCACATCAGAGAAAAAAAGAGCAGAGCAAGCGTTTAGACACTTACTGCACCAAATCAGTTTGGAGAATCGCAGTTAGGTCAGTATATATACAGCTTGCTAGCGAAAAAGATTATTGCAATCGCCCAAACATACTCTGCTGGAAGTATTGTTCTACCTAAATTTTCTGGTTCTCTTGTTTAAACCTGCTGTTTAATAATTCCTAACGGGAGTTGCATTAATTTCTCAAAGAGGAAATTAATCTGTTAACAATGATCACTCGTTAGTTAATGTATATTTGAAAATACTTTAAAAGTGGGTGACGAGGGAATCGAACCCGCAACCAATAGATTAAGAGTCTACTGCTCTACCGTTGAGCTAGTCACCCAGACCAATAACCATCATAGCAGACTTATAAGCAATTAGCCAGTGCCACGCCTAAAAAACAAGTTAAAGGGGGAATTTGATGGTGAAGGTGGTTTGATCCGCTGCACTTTCTACATTAATTGAGCCGCCTAAATGTCTGACCATTTTCTGCACTAATGCCAATTCGAGTCCAGTGCCGCTATGTTTCCAAGGATCATGTTTAGAAAGGTGATAGAAAGGCTCAAATATCCGTGATAGTTCTTTGCTAGTAAGCTCTAACCCAGAATTGCTAATATTAAGCTCTACTGCATCCCCTGTCAGGTGAGCAGAGACTGTGACGGACTCACCTGCTGGGGTATATTTGCAGACATGGTTGAGTAGTTCGGTGATAATCCTCTCTAAATCGGTAATATCTGTCTCTAAAAGCGGGAGTGCATGATCAATATTCAGATTTAACAGCTGTCGTTGGCAGTTGGTGAGTTCTCGAAAAGACTCGACAATGGGGTAAAGCCAGCTTTGTAAGTCAATGGCAATCAAAGTTGGGGGATCGGGTTCGGCTTCGAGATATGTGAGTGTGAGTAGATCGTTAATCAACTTGCTTTCTCGCGCACACTCATTATGCAGAATCTGCAAGAGTTGTGGAACTATTTCTATCTCTAATATTTCTGCTGGTGTGAGGACGCTTTCGAGGGTTTGGACTGCAAGGCTGATGCTAGTTATTGGTGTCCGCAGTTCTTGTGAGAGGTTTTTAAGAAATTGATTTTTGAGGCGATCGCGTTTTTCTAATTCTTTAAACTGTGCTTGGGTTTGTTGGTAAAGTTGAGCTTGACGAATAGCGATCGCACATTCATTTGCTACCTGCTGCACTAGCTCGATTTCAAATTCATCAAAGGCCTCTTGTGTCGGTCTTGTCAACCAAATATTTCCCAAAATTCCTTGAGTATCAAAAATTGGACAAGCCATCTGGGACATAACCAACAAGTTTGGTTGCCATCCAGGCACAATTTCCAAAAACTGCAAAGGTTGTTTTTGCAACAACGACTCATAAACTTCAAGACGGTCTGCAATCTGCCTAGTCAATCCTTTACACTGGGGTAGGTTCGTGCTGTGCTCGTAAGTAATAGTAACCAAGGTTTGACAGGTGCTATAGAGTTCAATCTGGCAACGATCAAGGTTTAGTAACTCTGCTAATTCCTGGGTAAGTGTCTGCAACACCTGACTTTCATCCAGACTGTCGCGGATTTGTTCTGTTATCCGTCGCACCAAGGCTTCAAACTTTCGCACCTGCTGCAACTGATTTTTATGCTTCTGTTTTTGCAATTCTAACTTTGCTTTGAGATCCTTGAACTGCTGACGAAGTTCTGCCTGTCCGGTAGCAATGCTGATTTGAGTTGCCAATTGAAGAGTCAAGTCAGTTTCTGTTTGCTGCCATTGACGCGATTGGCGGCAATGCTGGGCAATCAATAGCCCCCACATATCTTGCTCTTTGAAAATCGGCACCACTAGATTGGCTCTCACCTGCAAAGATGCCAGAAAATCTATATGGCAAGGATGCAACCCGGCTGTATAAATATCTTCGACAACTTGAATGCAACCTCGCCCATAGTGTTCTCGATGTTTGCCACCCAAGCAGAGATCGGTGATGTTTTTTCCCAACAAGGGATCAGTCACAGTTGATTCGGCAATGATTACCCCACTGCTATCAGTCTCGAAGCGATAAATGAGGACGCGATCGCAATTCAAAAACTGTCGCAGTTCAATTGTTGTCTGATGCAGAATTGTCTCTAATTCTACAGATTGGTGAATCCGTCCGGCGATCGCTTCTAGCAGTTGCCCTCGTTCAAGCTGGAGTCCGACTGCTTCTTGGGCTTGCTTCACAGGAGTGATATTGCTACTAGTACCAATCAGTCGATAAATCCGGGAGTTAGCATCCCTGAGTGGGGTAAGAGTCGTACTCCACCAAGTAGGAATTCCCTGGAATTGCAAACATTGTTCATAAGAAATAGTTTTGCCGAACAGCACACATTCAGCATAATGTTGACGCACCTTAGCAGCATCGATGGGGGAGAGAATATCTTCTGGTTTTTTGCCCCGAAGATCATCTGAGCGAATGCCTATCCACCGTTCATGAGTGGGATTAAGTGCCACATATCGAAAATCTCCGTCCTCCAGAACATCAACTACAAATATTGATGCCTGCACAGAATCGTATATGCTCAGTAGAAACTGCTCACTACTGCTTTGATCATCTACTTCTGTGCCGAAGATAATCTGAGGAGGCGATAATTTTGTCAACTCCATAGTTGATTCTGCTGGATTTATATTCATGCGAGAGTCCCTGTCTGGTATTACTGACTCTTTTAGGCGCTCTCTTGTCGCTATGCTTGTAGTAGATGCACTTTAGCGCCTATAGCAAAGTATTGTCAGCTGTTGCTCATCGAAATTTGAATCTTTCTCTACTTCTTGTCAGAAATCTAGGAAAGCTAATAGGAGTCAGCTTAACAAATCCTGCTTTTTGAAGGCGAAAACACATTTGCAGGTTAAGGCAAATCTAATGATTTTTGAACGGTTTTTCAAGATTATTGCATATATCTAGGTGCAATCACCCAGTTATGCCAATTAAATTTACAATTCTTAATAAACTTGTTGGCGAGAGTGGAGAATGGAAAGATACAATAAAAGATCAGAAGGATCTTCAATTTCATCCTCAGTTCAACCAAGAGGCAGGGGGGATGATTCAGATGGGGATTTGACAGTTCGACAAAGCTCAGTATCATGTCGGCGTGAACAAGGGAATGGAAACTCACGCTCGCAATTTATGAGCATTCATTCCGGTGAGGATACCAACTAGCAGCCAAGTGATACCTAATCCCATAACTTCACCGAAGAATAACTGTGTCAGATGGCGTAAGATCATCCCGAAAGCAGAACCCACGGGGAGAGCAACAGCCCAACTTGCCGAAGAGACAAATATCCATCGCCACGCCACAGGCTGGGGAATTGCTAACCATTGTGCTAACCCGATCCCCAAGCCGCCAAGTGCCCCATAAATCGCCCCAGACAGGATTCTCAAGGGAAGAATTTGAGTGCTAGGTACAATCCAACCCACCGCACCAATACCGATCGCGGTGATGATACTCCAACCTAAAAGACTTGACAAAATCCACCTGATACAATATACAGGTTCTTTGAGAAGACAACCTTGAGGAAATGCGATCGCAATTGAGCCAATAGCCACCTCGACTACCCCAATATCTGGCTTCTCGCCAACTTCAATAAAGAGTAAACTTAATAAAAACCCGCCAAAAGTAGCAAAAGTCCATAGCGATGTAAAGGTAAATATAATATTTCCAGGCGCGAATGGCATCAAAGTTTCTTTGGTTTTAACAGTCTGACAGTTCTAGCATTAAACATCTCAAGAAAAGCTTTGCGTCGCTGTTGGGGTGATTCCGGTACAATGTAACCCCAGAGACTTTCCCAGTAGAAAAAGGAGATACCGTCAAAATTGCGATCGCGCACTACTTGAACTTGTTCTCTAATTTGTGCGATTTTCACAGGATTATGCACCGTTCCCGTTGATATCCCAATTCCTACAGGAATTAAACTTTGAGCCAATTTTATAGATGATTGTTCTAGTTGAGCGATAAAAGAGTTTTTGTCATTCCGATATACCTGCAAAATTAACTCATCAACTAAACCTTTTTTTACCCAATTTTCCCAATCTTGCAAATAGTATTTGTAGGCAAAAGCTTGATAATTAGGAGACAGAGATATTTTAACTTTGGGCTTAACTGCTTTCACAGCTTGATAGATTTCTGCCATGAAATCAGTAATTTTATCTGCCCGCCAACGCATCCATTCTGAGTTAAAAGGATCACTTGGGGGACTTTTGCCTTGATGCTCTTGCTGGTAGAGTTCTATAGTGAAGTGATCGTAGCCAAACTGTACAGGCATCCCAAAATGATCATCAAGCTGAATCCCATCCACATTGTAATCTCTGACTACTTCTAAAATTAGCTCTTGCATAAACTCTTGCACTTGTGGATGTAAGGGATTCAGCCAGGCCAACTTACTTAGTAAAATATTATCAAATTCTTCTGGAGGGGCATCTTGGGTAGACTTTATACCTTCTTGCCCAATTGTCAGCCAGTCGGGATAACGCATTGCTAATTGTGAATAATGCGGCGTCATAAACCCATATTCAAACCAAGGGATCACTCTCAAATTTTTATTTTTAGCAAGTGTTACTATCTTTGTTAAAACGTCCTGTCCACCGTGCATGAAATTTAGCAAAGGTTGAGTATCTGAGCCTGTAGTCATTTTAGCTACAGCACTCTTATAAAAAGTATGTCCTCGGTTCCAAACTACAGGATAAATTGTATTAAAGTTGAGAGCCGATAATTGGCTTATAGCACGGTTAATACCCCAAGGGACAAATAGTACACCACTAGCAACATTAGTGATCCAAACGCCGCGAATTTCTGTAGTTAAAGCACGTGTTTTTTGGGAATAAACTGGTGGTGAAGAGGGTGAAAAAACTGTTAAGGCGACTACTAATCCCAAACACAGCAAGTAAGAAATACAACGGCGAGCAACCCGATTCATTTGTAAGCGTGACCTAGTGCGATCGGAATATATATAACTACAAAATAAAGTTGTAATCCTCCGGAGGATGTAAAAAAATGATGATTTTATGCTAAAATACAAATTAATAAATGTGGCTAAGTAAACAATTTTAGTTATTTTTAATTCCGTGAAATATAAAAGGCCATAGTGTGCGTGGTTTCCTGAAGTTAGACCCATCCCTCAAATTATCGTTCCCCGTCAGAGACTTAAAATGCGGGCAATGACACTCTGCCTCTATAATAACTTGAAGCAGAGTTTCTTACTAATGCATTCCCAGGCTATGCCAGGGAACAAGAGAAACTTTGTGGAAAATTAAAATCTTTCTACCCCTTCAAATTGCTTAACAGCCGATGCATTTGCTGCTTCACCACAAGTCCGTGGTGTAGGGAATATCTTCTCAGGATTGGCTAACCCTTTAGGATTAAAAACTTGCCGCACCCATTGCATAGTTTCTAAATCAACTTCGCTAAACATCTGTGGCATATAGCACTTTTTCTCTGCACCAATGCCATGTTCTCCAGAAATACTACCACCGACTTGGACACAAAGTTTGAGAATTTTCCCACCCATTTCTTCTACTTGCTCTAATGCTCCAGGCACAGAATTATCATAAAGAATTAGTGGATGAAGGTTGCCATCGCCAGCATGAAATACATTAGCAACCCGATAACCGTATTGTTCGCTTAAAGTCTTAATCTCGTGCAGAACATAAGGCAACTGAGTCCGAGGAATTACACCATCTTGTACATAATAATCTGGGCTTAAATGTCCAGCCGCAGCAAAAGCGGCTTTGCGTCCTTTCCATAATTTCAATCGGGTTTCTGGGTCAGTAGCAGAACTGACATTTCGTGCCCCATTTTTTTTACAAATTTCAATAACTCGCTGCTTATTTCCTGCAACTTCCACTTCTAAACCGTCAATTTCTATTAGTAAAATGGCGGTAGCATCGCGGGGATAACAATTAGTTGCTACAACATCTTCAACTGCATTGATACTGAAGTTATCCATCATTTCCATACCACCAGGAATAATCCCAGCGCTGATGATATCAGAAACAGTTGCTCCCGCAGCTTCAATGCTAGTAAAATCTGCCAACAGCACACAAATTGATTCTGCACTTTTAAGAATTCGCAAAGTAATTTCTGTGGCAATTCCTAAAGTACCTTCGGAACCAACAAAAACACCTGTTAAATCATAACCAGGCATTTCTGGGATTTGTCCGCCTAAATCGATAATTTCCCCTTCTGGCGTAACAATTTTTAATCCTAAAACGTGGTTAGTAGTAACACCGTATTTGAGACAATGTACGCCACCAGAATTTTCCGCAATATTGCCCCCAATAGAGCAGATAATTTGACTAGAGGGGTCAGGAGCGTAGTAAAAACCAGCACCACTAACAGCCTGCGTTACCCAACTATTAATCACCCCTGGTTGTACAACTGTCCGTTGATTTTCCAAATCAATGCTAAGGATTTGCCGCATTAAGGAAGTGACAATTAAAACAGAATCTTTGACTGGCAAAGCGCCCCCAGATAGACCAGTGCCAGAGCCGCGTGCTATGAAGGGGATAGAATATTGGTTGCATATTTTCACAATTTCTGCAACTTGTTCTGTAGTTCTGGGTAACACCACCACAGCCGGACGTTGGCGATAACCAGTTAAACCATCACATTCATAGGTAATGAGTTCTTCGCGGCGTTGCACCACACCATTTTTGCCAAGTACAGCCTCGAATGCTTTGAGAATGGGTTTCCAGTTGCGTTGTTTTTTATCTTGGATAAGCATAGTTTTTTAAAGTTCAAGGTAGATGTTGCAGGCTGGTTAAAATTGAAATTACTTCCTCAGATAAATCTAAAGCTATTATTGTAGTGCCAGCCAATCCAGGAAATTTATCAACATAATCTGCTTGATTGCGATATGCTCGCAATCGTTTTAAGTTATTGGCAATTAATTGACGTTGTGGGTGAGGATTAAGCTTGAATTGCTCCCAAACATATCTGTGAGCATCACTTATTTTCAGAATTGATATTCCTTCTTGATCACGCAAATAGTTTCGCGCCAAGATAAAAGCTGCATAGTATGCTCGACTGATAGCATCACGCAGTTTAGCTTCCTGATTTGCAGGAGTAGTTGGTTGATCGGTGAGTTCTTTGGCTAGATTAAGATATTGTGACCAATCAAAACTCATCTGGGTATTCGAGAGTGGTAAAAAATTGCTGATGCACCTGGTGTGAAAGACTTCTTGACCAATTTTCGTCAAACTGATGGAGCCTTGCAACTGCTTCATGGGGGTCAAGCTTCATCAAAATAGATAGTATCAACTGCACCCAATCAATACTTTCTGGATCTACAACAACTTCCAGAAATAGTTGGGAGTCAGGGAAGTAGTGGCGAATTTTGTCAGGTGCTTCTAGCAGCACGGGGATGAGAAACGGATGTTTATCCAGAAATTCTAAAACTTCGGTATGCTCTCGGAAGGTGTATAACTGCTCAAGGGTTTCGATATCGGCGGGAGAAATGCTAACTGCGGTGTCTGTCATGGCATTTTACAGGCTGCTGTTGATGGCTGTGTTTACTATTGTTGCAAGAATAGCAGCTAAGGGGGGAGTAAAAGGCGATCGCTTGATTTAAATACGGAAGCTGCGATGTCTCTTAAGGAGTACGTTGAATGATGGTAGGATTCAGATATTCTGTTAATTGTGGGGCTACAGTAACATAGAGTCAGGCATTTAACAGCAGAGGGTGAAATGACTTACCAAGTTTTAGATTCCACCTTAAAATTAATTGCAAAGCTGCAAACCCTAGCATCCGAACAGCAACAACAGGTGTTAGATTTTGTTGAATTTTTAGCACAAAAATATGCTCACCCCCAACAGTCACCCCAGAAACGGGTACTAGGTTTAAATCTTCAATGATCCTTTACCTGATGAATTTTGGTTAGGTGAAAGTGAGGAATGAAACTGTTATTAGATTTTACAGTAATCATTAATCAATAAAATTCCCAGTCTTATCGATACAGTAACCCTGTCCACCAATCTCTACCCAGGCTAACCCACCATAAAAGCACTCAGCCTCATCAAACTGAGGTTGGATAATAAATGCACCCAATTACTAGCAGATAGGCTACGGGCTATGGGCGTAGATATCGACAATCTGTAGAACACTCACTGTAAAGGCGCAAAGTTTTTTGTGTCTTGGCATGAGTTTATAATTCTCACGAACTTGTGCAACTTATAAACTCATTGATCCGATGCCAAACCTTCTCCAATAAATCAGAATCATCTGAATCAAACCATTCAATTTGTGGATATGCTCGAAACCAAGTACGTTGTCGCTTGGCAAATTGTCGCGTATGCAGAATTGTTAATTCTTTCGCTTCATCTAAGGAAATATCCCTAGCCAAATATTGCTTAATTTCTTGATAGCCTAAAGTATTCAACAAAGACAAATCAGCGCCATATTTTTGACAAAGATATTCCACCTCAGCGACCAAACCATTCGCTATCATTTGCTCAGTACGCTGTTGAATACGAGCAAGCAACTTTTCAACATCGCAATCTAAACCAATTTGCAAAATCGGATAATTGGGCGGATTCTCCCCTTGCTGTTCTGAAATTGGATAACCAGTGACATAATATACTTCTAATGCTCTTAAAGTTCGTACTGAATCATTGCCATGAATTTTTTGTGCTGCAACGGGGTCAACTTGTTGTAACATGGCGTAGAGTTGTGGTTGACCGAGAGATTCAAGCTGCGATCGCAATTCAATTTGTGGTGCAACTCTCGGAATCTTCATCCCTTGGACAATGGAACGGATATATAAACCAGTGCCACCAACTAGAAACAGTGGTGTAACATCAACAGAAGCAATTAAGGCTTGTGTTTGCTCCTGGTAGTCTGCTACTGTCATCGTGTCTGTTGGATCGCAGATATCTATTAAATAATGCGGCACCAATTTTTGTTCAGCCACAGTTGGTTTTGCCGTCCCAATATCAAACTCACGATAAACTTGACGAGAATCAGCGCTGAGAATTACAGAACCCAACCGCATCGCCAAAGCCAAAGCTAAACCAGATTTACCTGTTGCCGTCGCCCCACAAATCACAATTAATTTAGTCATTAGTCATTAGTCATTAAGCTATTCTCCGCCTGCCCCCTGCCTCCCCTGATCCTGTGCCTCTCTTCCACGGTAGTGCAACCCCAGTATAAACTTCTCTAGAAAATGCCCTACAGACGCCAGCAAGGCTTTTGTGTTACAATTTTGGAGTGTTTTTACTTTTATTTGCCTTTAGGCGATTTCAACCCCACGCATCAGGAGAGTTTACATGACGAGCAGTTACAGTGCCGATCAGATTCAAGTTCTGGAAGGTCTGGAAGCCGTCCGCAAAAGACCAGGAATGTACATCGGTACCACTGGGCCGCGAGGACTCCACCATTTAGTTTACGAGGTGGTGGACAATTCAATCGATGAGGCTTTGGCGGGTCATTGCACTCATATAGAGGTAGATATCAACGCTGATGGTTCCGTAACTGTAACAGATGATGGTCGCGGTATTCCCGTCGATACTCACTCGCGTACCGGGAAATCGGCTTTGGAAACCGTGATGACGGTACTGCACGCCGGTGGTAAGTTTGGCGGCGGTGGTTACAAAGTTTCTGGAGGATTGCACGGGGTTGGTATTTCTGTTGTTAATGCCCTGTCTGAGGTTGTAGAAGTTACAGTTTGGCGAGATAAAAAGGTTCATCTCCAACGCTATGAACGCGGTATCCCAGTTAGTGAACTGCAAGTCAAGCCTTACAAAGAAGCTAGAACTGGAACTTCTGTCACCTTTAAGCCAGATACCCAAATCTTTACAACTAGCATTGAGTTTGATTACATCACTTTATCAGGTCGCCTACGGGAATTGGCGTATCTAAATGCAGGTGTCAAAATTACCTTTACTGACCACCGTTTAGAACTACTAAAAAGCGATACACCGAAAGTAGAATCCTACAATTACAAGGGCGGTATTAAAGAATATATCGCTTACATGAACCGCGAGAAGCAGCCACTGCATGAAGAAATTATCTATGTGCAGGGGGAACGCAACAACGTACAAGTGGAAGTTTCTTTGCAGTGGTGTACTGATGCTTACACGGATAATGTTCTAGGTTTCGCCAACAATATTCGTACAGTAGATGGTGGTACGCACTTAGAAGGGCTGAAAGCGGTTCTGACTAGGACATTAAATGCGATCGCTCGCAAGCGCAATAAAATTAAAGAAAATGAACCCAACCTCAGTGGCGAACACGTCCGCGAAGGTTTGACTGCCGTAATTTCGGTTAAAGTCCCAGATCCAGAATTTGAAGGACAAACCAAAACCAAACTCGGTAACACTGAAGTTCGAGGGATTGTTGATTCTTTGGTAGGAGAAGTCCTGACTGAGTACCTAGAATTTCATCCTGCGATCGCAGACTCAATTTTAGATAAAGCTATCCAAGCTTTCAAAGCCGCAGAAGCAGCGCGTCATGCGCGGGAATTAGTTCGGCGCAAATCCGTACTGGAATCTTCGCCATTACCTGGTAAATTGGCAGATTGCAGTTCTCGTGATCCCAGCGAATCTGAGATATTCATCGTGGAAGGGGACTCAGCCGGTGGGAGTGCCAAACAAGGACGCGATCGCCGCACTCAAGCTATCTTGCCTCTACGTGGTAAAATTCTCAACATTGAAAAAACCGACGATGCCAAAATTTATAAAAATAACGAAGTTCAATCGTTAATTACAGCACTCGGTTTAGGTGTCAAAGGTGATGAATTCGATTCCAACCAACTGCGTTATCACCGCATAGTCATCATGACGGATGCTGACGTAGATGGGGCGCACATTCGGACTTTGTTGTTAACATTCTTCTATCGATATCAACGAGCGCTCATCGAACAAGGCTTTATTTATATTGCTTGTCCCCCACTGTTTAAAGTAGAACGGGGACGTAATCATGAGTACTGCTATAGCGATCGCGAAAAAGATCAAGCAATTGCTAAATTCCCTGCTAATGCTAACTACACCATCCAACGCTTCAAAGGTTTGGGTGAAATGATGCCACAACAACTCTGGGACACCACAATGAACCCAGAAACCCGCAAAATGAAGCAAGTCGAAATTGAGGACGCTGCTGAAGCCGATCGCATCTTCACAATTTTAATGGGCGATCGCGTCGCCCCCAGACGAGAATTCATCGAAACCTATGGTTCTAAACTCAACTTCACGGATTTAGATATTTAATATCGATTCTCTGGCACGACTCCAATAATTTGTAACATTGGTAATGAGTGATACGTTTTCACCCATTACCTTTTTTATATCCAAAATTACTATAAAAAGTACTTATTTTGGCTGATTACAAATTAGGTAATATATCAGTAAGTTGTATTGACATTTTTAATACTACAAACTATTTCGTTAGATGAGTGACTATATTTATAAATTCATTAAGTATTATTAATACCCTATTTAACTGGATTCTACACAAAGCGATGAAAGCGAGCAAAGGCATAGTAAAAAAAGCATTGTTCAATATTATTGGCATAAGTAGCTTGGTTGCTCTGTCTGCCTGCGCCCAGCGTGCTGAAACTCCTACCGCAACTGTCCCTCCCGTCACGCCAACTCCTACCATTGCAACCCAAAATCTAGCAGAACTGGCAAAGTCCGCAGCTAGTCAAGGACAGTTTAAAACTCTCATCCAAGCAGTGCAAGCTGCCGACTTAAGTGAACAATTGGCTGCACCTGGTCCTTACACAGTATTTGCTCCTACTGACGCCGCTTTCTCTGCTTTACCAAAAGGTACTTTAAACCAACTCTTATAGCCAGCAAACAAACAACAATTAGTCAGGCTTCTAGCCTACCACACTATACCTGGGGCAATTACCTCCCAGCAATTGACATCTGGACAAGTTAGAACAGTTGAGGGTAGTCCTGTTCAAATCACGGTTGATCGTGCCAACAACTCAATCACAGTCAACAACGTTAAAGTGACTCAGCCAGACATTCCAGCTAGCAACGGCATCGTTCATATAGTTGATCAAGTACTTCTGCCACCTAATTTTCCCGCAAATCTAAACAATACTCCAACCCCACCTTAGTTCAGCAAGGCTCATAAGGGGTACGTTTGAAAGCCACCCAGACTCTTAACTAGGCGCTAACAATCAATTCAAAAATTAGGTTGGCTTACTAGACAAGTGTAGTTCAATACTACATAGATACAAAATTTATCAATTTTTCAGTTAGTGAATATTCATATAATTTGCTTATTGTCAATATTTTACAAAAATTCAATCTTCTAGTGTTAGCTAAACTACCAACTTTATTGGAAATTTAGTTAAGATTATAATTTTTGCACTGACTGGCTGATTCATTTCAACAGCCAGCTAGAAACACATTTGTTATGCTTTAAGAAAATAACTGAATCTCATCTATCAGGCAGCAATTAATAAGTATTTCAAGGATTTCTCATAATTAAGATGACTGAAGATTACCGAAACAAAAGTATTGATTTTTACAAAAATAATACGCACATCAAGCTTGTAACCAAATCATCAGGCAACCTTTTGGGTTCTCTTGGTTCGAGCTAATGCCTACTGGAAGCAGGCACCATCTGGCAGTAAACTTGTTAATATCTTCATGTACTGCCGTCGCGATCGCTATTGTATCGGATGTATCTAATGAACTTTTGCTTTAAATAGGACTATATTTGCGAGTTCGCAGGACAAATCATTTTTGAATTGATTAAAATATCCTTGTATACAATAAGAAAAGTTTGTCAAGTTTCATAGGGCTGAAATCGCCACAGTGCGCTAACGTGTGAATAAGACCAAATTAGTTAAACCTAAATTGATCTGCTATCAGATCGATTCTGCTACAGCCTCAACTCCTCAGTTAAGCTAATTAGTACGCAGAAGGTTAACTGCTTTAAGGCAAGCACCATCACCCTTGTTGTATTTACCCAAGGTCAAAACCAGCTTTAGTCTAAGGAATGCGTAATTTGTGAAGGAAATGTAAAATGGGTAGATTGAGACTTATCATCTGAGTTAGCATATAATTCACTCTTCCTAAGTAACTAATGTTGTGTAAAATACATGAAATTCGGCAAAAGCAAAGGTACTTACTTTGTAATGTAATAAGAGGGTCACTGCAATTCCGAAAGGTAGAGAAAAATTTAAGGGTATAACTCCCGTTTTTAATGTCTTTTTGGTAATAGTGACTAATAATTGCTTTAGGCGTTCATGATTAATACACAAAAAGAGTGCAATTTCTGTGAAACAGGCTACAATCGGAAGAGTCTTTCTAGGAAAATCTGCCAACAGTCTGAACTCATTAGTATAGAGTGGCAAATTTTTTGATAAAGACGAGTCTTTTTTTTGACCAGTTAGTTGAAAGCAGTGTGTGATAGCAACACACATAACATTTACTAAGATGAGCAAGTCACTTTTAGTAATCGCTTAAACTAAAGTAAAAAACCTCCGACCGGAGGTGTAAAACGTCCGAAAATATCTTTGGCAAATCGTCCAAAAAGTTTATTTTCGGTTGATGAATAGCTCATTTAAAAGAGCAGTAAACACATCTTGAGTAATTGATTCTGCAAGGAGCATGAGGAACGCGGCATGAACCAGGCTAACAACGTACTCGAAAGCATATATCAGCCTGACCTAGAAATAATAAATCAGCCTGAGCTCGAGTTAGAAGAACTCTTAATAGACGATGAAGAGGACTTGCTGATCATCGATGAAGGTGACGAGGAATTTTTAGAGCCTCAGTCTGATGAGGACGACGCAAAGTCTGGAAAAGCCGCTAAATCGCGTCGTCGGACACAAAGCAAGAAAAAGCACTATACCGAAGATTCAATTCGGCTTTACTTGCAAGAAATCGGTAGAATTCGGCTGTTGCGGGCAGACGAAGAAATTGAATTAGCGCGGAAAATCGCTGATTTGCTGGAATTAGAGAGGGTGCGGGAAAGACTCTCAGAACAGTTAGATCGCGATCCTCGAGATAGTGAATGGGCAGAAGCAGTACAACTGCCACTACCAGCCTTTCGTTATCGCCTCCATGTTGGTCGCAGGGCGAAAGACAAGATGGTGCAATCTAACCTCCGTCTTGTGGTTTCAATTGCTAAGAAATACATGAATCGTGGTTTGTCGTTCCAAGACTTAATTCAGGAAGGCAGTCTCGGTTTGATTCGTGCCGCTGAAAAGTTTGACCACGAAAAAGGTTATAAGTTTTCTACATACGCTACATGGTGGATTCGTCAAGCAATTACCCGCGCGATCGCAGATCAATCCCGCACAATTCGCCTTCCAGTTCATCTTTACGAAACCATATCTCGGATTAAGAAAACTACCAAGTTACTGTCTCAAGAAATGGGCCGTAAACCCACTGAAGAAGAAATCGCTACTCGGATGGAAATGACCATTGAGAAGTTGCGGTTCATTGCTAAATCTGCCCAGTTGCCAATTTCATTAGAAACGCCTATTGGTAAAGAAGAAGATTCTCGATTAGGCGATTTTATTGAATCCGATGGTGAGACACCAGAAGACCAAGTTTCCAAAAATCTTCTGCGCGAAGACCTTGAAAAAGTCCTCGACAGTCTTAGTCCTCGTGAACGCGATGTTCTCAGACTGCGTTACGGCTTGGATGATGGTCGGATGAAGACTCTTGAGGAAATCGGACAGATTTTCAACGTCACCCGCGAACGGATTCGTCAAATTGAAGCGAAAGCGCTCCGCAAATTACGCCATCCAAATCGCAACAGCGTTCTCAAGGAATATATTCGGTAGTCATTGCCATTCATTGGTCATTAGTCATTGGTCATTAGTAAATAAACAAAGGACAAATGACAACTGACTAATAACAAACAAATAAAAACCTGGTAGTGAATTAGCACTCCAGGTTTTTTTATTTATAGGTCATCTTAAATATTAAAACTTATAGGATGCCCCAAAAATGTAGGAAGCCTTGACCAGAAAAAAGCTCAACCAAAACGGCTGCTAAAAAGCCGATCATTGCCAAGCGACCGTTCCAAATTTCTGCTTGTGGAGTAAAGCCCCAGCGCCAAGCGTTGCGATCTTCAATTACAGGAGTGGTTACTTTTGTTGTAGTTGCATTTGTCATGGTTCTGACTCCAAACTTAATTTTTAAGGTTTATTGCCTTATGTAAACTAATATAACAAATATTTTTATAAAAGCAACATTTTTTATACTTTTGTTGCCATAGGTTGACATAAACAGCGATAGCTATTTATACAAATTAAAACATCAGCCTTTAGTGAGATTTACTGAGATAAAAGAAGTGTTACTCAAACTTTTAGCCTTATAAACAATATTATACTATTGAGATTATTTATCAAATAATTTATATGTATTGCCTTATATTTATAGATTTTATGATTTTAAATTAAGAAGATATTGATAATTTAGGTCAGTACCAGACAATTTCCATTTCTTTTGAAGTTGAGACAAAACTAAGCTTCTCGTAGATACGTTTACCATCCTCAGTGGCGTGAAGCCAGAGGCGTTTTACCTCAGTTGCTCTGACAAAGCTGATAATTTCCTTTAATAGTGCTGTAGCAATTCCCTGTCCTCGCCACATCGGAATTGTATAAACGTTCATAATGTAGGCTTCTAAGCCTGAAAGATTACCGTTGTAGGGGGTCTTTGAAAAAATACTAAGCCGCTAGTGGCAACAATTTGACTATCCACTTCTGCTACCCAAGCTAAAAACTCATTCTGCGGCATTTTTTCAGCAAAATACTTTCGAGTTGCTTGTGCTAGGTTTGCGGTGTCAGAGTCACCTTTAATATCGCCAGCCTCCCGTAGGAGTTTGAGACGCAATTGAATTAGCGCCTCTAAATCCTGCAAGTTGGCTTGTCGCAAGTTGAACATCACCCTGATTTACGATCGCACTTCAGCGACGGTGATGATTTTTTCATCACGGTTGAGTTGGATGATACTTTCACCTTTGACATCTCTGCCCAATATTGGCACTGTTTCCACAGGTATCCGCACCACACGCTCTTTATTCGTCACTAAAGCTACCTCGCCAGATGCGATCGTCGCTATAACCATACCAGCTAAGTTGTCAGTTTTGCTGGCAAATTTCAGCGATTGCGTGCCTAAATCGCCGCGATTAGCCGCTCTCAATTGACTCGCAGGCATTCGCTTGGCATATCCTTCTTGAGTGACTAGCAGTAACTGGTCATCTTTCCCGACAGTGACACAGCCAACCATTTGCTGATTTTTCAATAATCGAAACGCTTGTAAACCCATCGCTGTGCGTCCCATGATCGGTAGTTGTTCATCATTGACTGCAAAGCGCAACAGTCGCCCACCGGAACTAGCTAAAATCAGATGATCCCCTGGTTTGGCGAACTGGGTAAATGACAATTCGTCATCATCTTTGAGCTTCAAAATCGTGATTCCGCGTCGAGTCAAGTTAGTAAATTCTCCCAGAGACAGCCGCTTAATTCGTCCCTGTTTTGTTAAGAGAATCATCTGTTTAATTTCAAGATTTTCCGGCAGCAAAAAGCGGCTAACCACAGCTTCTTGAGCGCCTTGAGCAGTACTACTGAGCATAGTAATCAAAGGTTTCCCTCGTGGAGAACGCCCAGTAGTTAGGGGAATTTCTCCCACATTCACAGGATAGACTTTGCCGCTAGCGCTTAGTACTAGCAAGTCTTTCTCTGTGTCAGTCAACACAGTTTGGATAATGAAGTCATTATCATGCAAACCATTTTCAACTTTTGACTTTTTCCCAGATGGTTGGGTGCGGCGCACATAACCCCGTTGGCTAAACTCTAAAATCGCTTCCTCTGCCGGTTCAGAAGATTTAAATTCTTCTTCCTCTACTCCTCTTGTTCCTTTGTCCTCTTGTATTCTTGTGTCGCTGCCGTTAGGTGCTAACTTAGTACGCCGGGGATCGCTGTACTTGCGCTTGAGCGATCGCAAATCTTTTTTCAGCACCTTCAATAATTCCCGGCGATCGTTGAGTAATCGCTCTAATAAACTAATTTGTTCACTTATCTGCTCAAATTCCTGCTGCAAATTTTGCTGTTCTAAACTAGTGAGGCGGCGCAACGGCATAGCCAAAATTGCATCTCCTTGTACCTCAGTCAAATCTAGTTGGCTACAAAGGTTAATTTTTGCCGTACTCCCATCAGGAGCTTGCCGCAAAATTTCAATTACCTGATCCAAATTAGATAGTGCTTTGAGTAAACCTTCCACCAAATGTACACGACTTTGGGCTTTCCCCAACTCGTAATTGTAGCGACGGTTTAGCGTCTCTTCTCGGAAACTCAAAAACTCCTGCAACAGTTGACGCAAACTTAACTGGCGCGGTTGTCCATTGACTATTGCTAGGAGAATCGCCCCAAAAGTCATTTGCAAAGCAGTTTGGTGATATAAATGCTGGAGAACTTCTTGGGGATTGGTATCGCGTTTGAGTTCAATTACCACCCGCATCCCTTCGCGATCGCTCTCATCCCGGAGATCAGAAATTCCTTGCAAGCGTCCTTGATTTACTAAGTCCGCTACCTTCTCAATCCAGGCGGCCTTATTTACTTGATATGGCAACTCTGTAATGATAATTGCCGTCCGTCGCTTGCTTCCCCTAGCGGCTGGAATTTCCTCCAGAGTCGCAACTCCCCGCAGCAGAATCCCACCTTTACCTGTGGTGTATGCTTCTCGAATTCCAGTCTCACCAATTATTTCTCCACCAGTGGGAAAGTCTGGCCCTGGAATTAGCTCAAATAATTTTTCATCTGGCAAATCTGGGCTGTCGATCAAGGCAATTAACCCATCGACAACTTCCCCCAAGTTATGGGGTGGAACATTCGTCGCCATTCCCACGGCAATACCAGAACAGCCATTGAGCAACAGAAACGGTAACTGAGCAGGTAATACTGTTGGTTCTTGCTGGGAATTATCAAAGTTTCCGACAAATTCCACAGTTTCTTCGCCAATTTCTGTCAGCATTCCCTCATGACTGATGGGTGCGAGGCGTGTTTCTGTGTAACGCATCGCTGCTGGCGGGTCATTATCGACACTGCCAAAGTTACCGTGTCCTGCTAGTAAAGGATAGCGGCTAGAAAAATCCTGTACTAGCCTCACTAAGGCATCGTAAACTGATTGGTCGCCGTGGGGATGGTATTTACCCAACACATCACCCACTACACGGGCACATTTTCGATAGGGTCTATCTGGTACTAAACCGAGTTCGTGCATGGCATATAAAATGCGGCGATGCACTGGTTTTAAGCCATCACGCACGTCTGGTAGCGCTCGCCCGACAATCACGCTCATGGCATATTCTAGATAAGACCGTTGCATCTCGGTATGCAGGGCTGTTGTAATTACCTGTCCCGTTGCGAGAAGGTTTAACTGTTTTGCCATGAGTTTTTTCCCTGAAATTTAACTACACTAAAGCCGTCGGAACTCAACATTGCAGCAACCACAGCATAACGGATGAAATGGGATTCCTAACAAAATATTGATAGTCATAAAAGAAAAAGCAGTAGTATCATCCTTGATGACAGGATGTACATTGACTATTAAAAAGGAAACAGATAGCAGGTAGCTGTTTTAATCGAATGATATGCTGCACACTTAATTTGTATAGACTCCATAGCCAGGATACTTGCCATGACTGCATTTTCTCATTTTTGATTTTGAATTGCCTAATCCCGTTACCTCTACCTCTATAACTAAAATTCTCATGAAAACTGTTTTAATTGTCGAAGACGATCTAATTAATGCTCGCGTTTTTTCCAAGATTTTGTCCAAACGTGGCGGCTTGGGAGTGAAACACACTGAAAATGTCGAAGAAGTAATAAAAATTGCCCAATCAGGAGAAGCCGACCTGATTTTGATGGATGTTTCTCTGTCTAGAAGTGTTTACCAAGGTAAGTCTGTTGATGGAATCAAAATTACACAAATGTTAAAATCTGACCCAAAAACAGCAAACTTACCTGTTATTTTGGTGACAGCACATGCTATGGAAGGCGATCGCGAAAACTTTCTCAAACAAAGCGGTGCTGATGGCTACATTTCTAAGCCAGTTGTTGACCATCAGCAGTTTGTTGACCAAATCATCGCATTTCTACCCACAGACGACTGTTGAGAATTGACGACTTATTTCAGGAATACTCGTCCGCAAACGTTTTTGGGCGACTAGCTCCTGTTTTTATTTAGTATAGATGTACTACGAAAAGGTACTGTTAGGCAAGTGGTAATAGGAAAGTTATGAGTTATGAGTTGAAATATTTACTTTTAACTCTTAACTCCTAACTCCTAACTCCTATATTATTGGGTAGGTTGTTGTTCAGGGGCTGATGATGAATTTTCTCGTTGCTGTAAGGCTGCTTGAATACGGGGTAATTCTAGGAATTTTTTCGTATCAGACAGTAGCCGATCGCCCCAGAGATTTTCTTTGAGGAAATCCAAATTAGCATAGCGCGAATCGATGCGGAGTGCGGCTTCTCCGAAGGTTAGTCCTTGTTGGCGCTCGCCTTTAGTATACAGTGCCACTGCCAAAGCCAATAAAGGTTCTGCGGCTTGTTTATCAAGGGTTACAGCAGATTGCCACTGCTTAATCGCTTCGGGGATATTACCCTGTTCGTAGTTGATTAAGCCAATATTGTTGAGCGCCGGCCAGAATTTTTTATCTTGAGAGACTGCTGTGTTGTACTGCGTAATTGCATCTGGCAACCGACCCAGCAGAAAGTAAGCATTACCCAAATTAAACAACCCCTCTGGATCGTTGGGTTTTAACTTCAAACCATCTTGGTAATTGACAACAGCTGCTTGGTAATTTTTTTGCTGAAAATTAGCGGAACCCATAGCAAACAAAATATCACCATTTTTGGGGTTGATAGATTGCGCTTTTTTCAGGCTAGCGATCGCTGCGTCAAACTCTTTGGTTTGCAGTTGCAATCCACCTAAGAGCAACCACACCTTATCATTCTTCGGAGCTAGTTGACTAGCCAGCCGCGCTCGTGGCAAAGCTAATTCAACCTGTTGAAACTGAGCTAGTTGAGCCGCCTCTTGTGCCAAGCTCAACCCCTGCTTCTCTAACTTTGTTGCATCTAATTGCAGTGTATGGGGTATTAATGCCTGCGCGTTAGCGGCTTTTGGCATACTCCACAAACTACAGGCCATTAGAAAAGAAATCAAACGAACATATTTAGGCACACTACCGCCTTTAAGCCACTAATCAAAGAATCTTTCAGCTAGCTTAAACGATCTCCGCTATTGACGGCAGTAAAATCTTACAAACAAAGGCAGGAGGGAGGAACAAAGAAGTATTAACAGAAACCTTAATTCCCGTTGTCCTCTCAGTTCCCATTAAAAACTAATGACTTTGGTCATACATCAGTCTGGAATTACTAATGACTTTGGTCATACATAGGCTGGGACTTTTTGATCAATAATTATAATGTATGAATTTATACGAAGAGTTAAATATTATCAAAACAAAAGCAACTGTCTAAGATTGCTGAATCCAAACCTCAGCAGAATAGAACTTTAATGCAATAAGGAGTTAATTCCGTGTTGAAACCAAACCGTGTATCGATAGGTTTAGCTGCTGCTGCGCTGATTGTTGTTCCCATTCTTTTGGCTGCGCCTGCAATTGCACAGACGAAAGTTTACGTTGTTGGCAATCGCAATCAGAACTGGGATCGCAACAGCAGACGCAACTATAGAGAAGTCAGAAACCCCAGAGATAGGCGTAATTGGAACCGTAATAACCAACCCCATAGCAGAGTAGTCAGACTTCGTAATGGTGACATCAGACATCCCAATGGGCAAATTACTCCTGCTAGATCCGTAGTTAGATTGCGTAATCAAGGTTATTTCAGACTTCCTAACGGGGATATTCTTGTTCCCAGTCAAGAAATTGTTCCATCTAGGAGATTAGTTAGAGTTCGTGATAATTATTTCAGACTTCCTAGTGGATTGATACTGCAAATAAACCTTTAAAACACTAAAAACTCAAAATAATTGTCAGTATAGGGCTACCAGGCTATAGTTTTAGCCGTGAAAAATTAGCTTGGTAACCATTCTTTTTAAATAAAATAGATATGAAAATTGATACATCCAAGACCGTAGATTCATCAATTTTGGTTCCAGAGGTAAAGCAAAAAAAGAGCAGACGTAATTGGCTGTCTTGGTTAATTGCTTTTTGTCTCTTGGGTGGAATTGGCTATGCAGTTTACTATCAAGTAACTGTTGTTTCCCGGCAAGAAGCCAGCCGTCGAGTGCTGACAAGACCTGTACAAAGGCAGAGTTTAACAATCACAGTTTCAGCCAACGGAACAGTCAAGCCTGAGCGGTCAATTAACCTCAGCCCTAAAAATTCAGGCATCTTGAAAACACTGCTAGCTAAGGAAGGGGATATTGTCAAACAAGGACAGATTGTCGCTTATATGGATGATTCCAACCTGCGGGGGCAACTCACCTCTGCTCAAGGACAATTGGCACAAGCCGAGGCGAATTTGCAAAAAGCGATCGCAGGTAATCGCCCTCAAGATATTGCTCAAGCACAAGGAGCATTAGACGAAGCCCAGGCGAATTTGCAAAAGGTACAAGCAGGCAATCGCTCTCAAGAGATTGCCCAAGCACAGGCACGCTTGCAAAGCGCTCAAGCCGCCCTTCGCCAAGCAGAAGATGATTTTGTCCGTAATCAACAACTTTACAATGCAGGCGGTATTTCCCTTCAGACTCTTAACCAAATCCGTGCCACTCGTGACAGCGCTCAAGCTAGTGTAAATGAAGCACAGCAAGCACTAGGGTTGCAAAAAGCTGGGTCACGTCCAGAAGACATCGAACAAGCACAAGCTGTCGTGAAGCAGAGACAACAAGCTTTGGCACTTGTGAAAGCCGGAACGCGCCAAGAAGATATTGACGCAGCCCGCGCCCAGGTAACATCTGCTCGTGGCTCCCTACAAAACATCCAAGCCCAAATCAATGACACGGTAATTCGTGCCCCTTTTGATGGGGTGGTGACAAAAAAGTTTGCTGATCCCGGCGCTTTCGTGACACCCACAACTGCTAGTAGTGAAGTAGCTTCCTCTTCTTCTTCTTCAATCTTGTCTTTAGCTTCAACAAATGAAGTTGTCGCAAGTTTAGCGGAAACAAATATTTCCAAAATCCGCCTTGGTCAAAAAGTCTCAATTCAAGCAGATGCCTACCCAGGAAAAACCTTTGAAGGTAAAGTTAGTCAAATTGCTGCCCAAGCAATAGTAGAGCAAAATGTTACCAGTTTTGAAGTGAGAGTATCACTTTCAGATCCTCAAAGGCTACTGCGATCTGGAATGAATGTAGAAGTAGATTTTCAAGTTGGTCAAGTTGAAAATGTTCTAGTAGTGCCAACTGCCTCAGTAGTGCGCCAAGACAATGCCACAGGTGTGTTTGTGGCTGGAGCAAATAATAAACCTGTGTTTACTCGCATCGAGACTGGCGTTACCGTGAATAACTTCACCGAAGTTAAGTCTGGATTGACAGGAAACGAGAGAGTATTACTGAGTTTTCCACCAGGATCACGTCCGCAATCAACACCACGAGGAGGAGTTTTTCCTGGTTTAGGAGGAGGAGGAAGAGGAGCTGGCGGCGGAAGAGGAACTGGTGGTGGCGGAAATCGTTCAGGCGGTGGTTCCCCTTAAGGAAGAAATGAGTTTTAAATGAAACCTTATGTTTAAGATATTTAAGGGCTTTTATAAAGCTAAGAAGACCCGCACAGTACCGTTGCTGGAAATCTTGACAATGGCGGCAGAGACTCTGTGGAGTAACAAATTACGCACAGGTTTAACTATGTTGGGCGTGATTATTGGAATTTCCTCAGTTATTGCCATTACTTCTGTCGGTCAGGGAGTGCAAAAGGGGGTTGAGCAACAGATACAAGCGTTGGGTACAGATGTGATCCAAATCTTGGCGGGTGCTGCAAGAAGCGGGAATGTTAGACAAGGAGTAGGTTCTAGCAGCACCTTGACCTGGGAAGATGCAAAGGCGATCGCTACACAAGCACCATCAGCACAGATTGTTTCTGCTTATCTCCAACGGACTGCCCAGGTTGTATATGCAGGACAGAATACCTCAACAACCATTTATGGCACAGATTTGAACTACCCAGAAGTGAGAAATACCCACCCTCAGCAAGGGAGGTATTTTACTCAGGAAGAATTAGATACTGCCGCACAGATGGCCATTCTTGGCCCTACAGTTCAAAGCACACTCTTCGGACAAGGTGTAAATCCTATCGGCGAGAGAATTCGTATTCAGGGAGAAGCTTACGAAGTGATTGGGGTGATGGAACCTAAAGGTTCTCAGGGGCCGATGGATCGAGATGACCAGATTTTCATTCCTCTAACTAGTATGTCCAAAAGGCTAGTTGGTAACAATGCCCTGGTAGGCGTTTCTGTAAATGGAATTTTAGTCAAAGGTGCTAATCAGGAGGAGTTAGAAGCCGCTCAGTTTCAAGTCACCAATCTCTTACGGCTACGTCACAACATTTATCCGCCACAAGCTGATGATTTTCGGCTGACCAATCAAGCCGATATTATTAGTACCTTCACTAATGTTGTGGGTTTATTTACAGTGATGGTAGTGGCGATCGCTGGCATTTCGTTAGTGGTTGGCGGAATTGGTATTGCCAATATTATGCTGGTTTCCGTAGTTGAACGGACGCGAGAAATCGGGATTCGCAAAGCCGTAGGAGCCACCAATTCTGCAATACTGAATCAATTTTTAGCTGAAGCGATCGTGATTTCCATTGCTGGTGGAGGTATTGGGATGGCGACTGGCGTTTTATTAGCCTTTATAGCTGCAAACATTTTCAAATTTCCCTTTGTTATTTCTTTCTTGTCGATCATTGCTGGCTTTGGACTCTCGTTAACCGTTGGCTTAATCGCTGGGGTGATTCCAGCACGGAATGCCGCCAAATTAGATCCAATTACCGCTTTGAGAAGCGACTAATAGCGCAAGGCGGAAATCAAAAGTTAAAAGTCAAAAGGCAAAAGTGTTATGGAATAAACTCTTTAGAGATTTTAAATGTTTTAAATGGTTGCTCTATTTACGCCGTGGTGTACTAGATATTCGTAATTTATATGACAACGATGATTTGGATGGAATCTATTACCAAAACCTATTACTTGGGAGAGGTTAGTGTTCCAATCCTCAAGGGAATTGAACTTTCCATCGAGGAAGGGGAATATGTGTCGATTATGGGTGCGTCAGGTTCAGGTAAATCCACGCTCATGAATATTTTGGGATGTCTGGATCGTCCTACAACTGGAGACTATATTTTTGAAGGCAGAAACCTGACGACTTTTGATGATGATGAATTAGCCTATATCCGCAACCAAAGAATAGGTTTTGTTTTCCAACAATTTAACCTATTGGCACGGGCAACAGCGCTGGAAAACGTCATGTTGCCAATGGTTTACGCTAACTTAGCGAAACCAAAACGCCGTGAAAGGGCATTAGAAGCTCTGGAAAAAGTAGGGCTAGAGGCACGCATATCTAACCGTCCTAGTCAGCTTTCTGGGGGACAACAACAACGAGTAGCGATCGCTCGTGCTTTGGTCAACCGACCTGCATTAGTTTTAGCAGATGAGCCAACAGGAGCTTTAGATACTGAAACTTCCCATGAGGTGATGAGTTTGCTGACAGAACTCAATGACCAGGGTATCACAATTGTGATTGTCACTCATGAGCCAGATATAGCTGCTCAAACCAAAAGGATTATTCGAGTTCAGGATGGTTTGATTGTCGGCTAATTTGTTAATATCAACCTTTAGAGGGAGAATTTAAGACTTAAATCTCTGTAGTCAATCAGGATGAAAACTTTTGATTTCTGCAAGCCGCACACTCATGACTAGAAGTCATGAGTTAGGTACTCTATATTTCCATATTTTTATTCTTATGGTCATGCACATGGTAAGATAAAGTATGGAAGTAAAACACGGTAGAGGCTGCGTTTATGCAATTGAATATCATATCGTATGGTGTGTTAAGTATAGACACAAGGTACTGAAGGATGGAATAGCTGAGTTTCTGAAAGAGGTTCTAATTGAGACGGCAATTATCTATAAATTTAAAGTCGAGAGTCTTGAGGTAGTAGAAGATCATGTTCATGTTTTAGTATCTGCAACGCCTCAACACACTATTCCGAATATAGTCAAAATGTTAAAAGGAATATCAGCTAGAAAGCTATTTTTAAAATTTCCCGAACTCAAAAAAAAGTTGTCGGGAGGTCATCTTTGGAATCCTTCATATTTTGTAAGTACTGTTTCAGAAAATACAGAAGCACAAATTAAGAGATACATAGAAAACCAAAATGCAGAAAGCGTTTAAAGTTACACTCATTCCTAACCACAACCAAGAAGTCTTAATTAATAAGAGTATTGGTTGTGCGAGGTTTGTGTATAACCACTTTCTAGCATTAAATCAAGAGCTATACCAGACTGAGCAAAAAACGTTAAACTATAACGCTTGTAGTCAGCGATTAACTCTACTCAAAAAAGAAGTTGAATGGCTCCAAGAGGTAGATAAGTTTGCCTTACAAAACTCACTTAGGAATTTAGAGACAGCGTACAAAAACTTTTTTGCTGATTTAAAGAAAATTAAAGGTAGAAAAAACGTAGGTTTTCCTAAATTCAAAAAGAAGCATGGGGGTAAGCAGTCTTACAAAACCAACATAACCAACGGCAATATTCAGGTAATCGAGAATCGTTTAAAGCTTCCCAAGCTAGGATGGGTAAAGTTTCATAAATCTCAAGAAATTACTGGGAAGCTTGTAAACGTTACCATTACTCGCACTTCCAGAGGTAAATATATTGCTAGTATCCTGTGCGAAACTGAGGTAGAGAAATATCCCCAGGTAACACAGAATATTGGATTGGATTTGGGGATTAAGTCCTATCTTGTTACAAGCGTTGGTGAAGTTGTAAATAACCCCAAATATTACAGAACTCAAACTCGTAAGTTACGCTCATGCCATAAGAAACTATCCCGTAGTATAAAAGGTAGTAATAACCGAGTCAAAGCGAAAATCAAGCTGGCTCGTACCTATGAACGAATTACGAATCTGAGAGATGACTTTTTGCACAAGCTGTCAACTTGGTTAATCAAAGAAAACAGTGTTATCTGTATCGAGGATTTGCGAGTTGCCAACATGGTAAAGAACCATAAATTAGCTTTGAGCATTTCAGACGCTAGTTGGTCTAAGTTCGTTACCATGCTTGAATATAAAGCCTTATGGCATGACAGAATTGTGCAGAAAGTTGCTACGCTTTATCCTTCGTCTCAGACTTGTAATTGTTGTGGTTTTGTTAATCCACTAGTTAAAGATTTAAAGCTACGCGAATGGTTTTGCCCACAATGTAGTATTTACAATCTAAGAGACAATAACGCAGCTTTGAACATATTGAGTGAGGGATTAAGATTAATAGCCGCCGTGGGTATCCCGGAGGCTCTAAACGCCTGTGAAGAACTTGTAAGTCCTGAATTACTTCAGGCAGAGAGCGTTGAAGCAGGAATCGCGTGACTTCTTGTCATGCGAGGTTCAATGTATCCTCAAAGAAACCTAATTAATGACTACATCTAGATTATGAATTTCAGCTTATTCTTCGTACATTTTACCTGGGTTAGCGTAGTGAGCGCTATTCTGCTTCCAACTTTGGCAAGTGCAGCGAATCCCCCAGAACCGCAGAATTCCTCAAGCACTGTAAAGGTTCCCAATAACCTCAACCCCAATCCTAATCCTCTCCAATTGCCTACCAAACCAGAGGAAGTAAAGATTCAGGGAACTGTGCCAATCAGTTTGGCACAAGCTTTGGAACTAGCAAAACGCAATAATCAAGACTTACAAGTAGCCATATTAGAGCTAGAACGCAGTCGCTCGGCGCTACGTGAGTCTCAAGCCGCCTTGCTTCCTAATGTTAATATTGACAGCAGTTTGACTAATCGTGGTAATGGTTTTACTAGCAGATCATCCCAAGCTAGCACCTCTTTTAATGGTTCAGCACAACTGAATTATGACCTCTATACTTCCGGGAACCGACAAGCTAATATCCAAGCGGCCGAGGAACAGCTACGGATAGATCAATTAGATGTTGAGAATGCATCTCAGGAAATCGAGCTGAATGTCACGACTGAATATTACGATTTACAACAAGCAGATGAACAAGCACGAATTAATCGGTCTGCTGTGGAGAATGCCCAGGCTAGTTTGCGAGATACTCAAGCCAGAGAACAGGCTGGAGTGGGTACGCGGTTCGATGTGCTGCAAGCTCAGGTGAATTTAGCAAACGCCCAACAACAACTGACTGATTCTCTTTCGGAGCAACAAATTGCCCGTCGTCGGTTAGCAACTCGGTTAAGTTTGGCACAGTCGGTTAATATCACTGCGGCAGATCGGGTACAATTAGCCGGTCTTTGGCAGCCAACGCTAGAAGAAACTATTGTCCGAGCCTTTCAAAATCGTCCAGAACTGCAACAGCAATTAGCACAACGTAACATTGGTGAGCAACGGCGGCGACAAGCACTTTCACAGTTAGGGCCGCAAATTAGTTTGGCAGGTAACTACAATCTGCAAGATCAGTTCGATGATGGCATTAGCATTAATGATAGCTATTCATTGGGACTCGACGGAAATTTAACTTTGTTTGATGGAGGAGCGGCAAGAGCAAGGGCGGCTCAGTCGAGAGCTAATATTGCGATCGCAGAGTCTCAATTTGGTAGCCAGCGCGACCTAATTCGCTTTGATGTAGAACAGTACTATTCTCAATTGCAATCCAATTTAAATAATGTGCAGACTTCTAGTGTGGCTTTAAATCAAGCCAGTGAAGCTCTGAAGTTAGCAAGGCTGAGGTTCCAAGCTGGTGTGGGTACTCAAACAGAGGTGATTGATGCTGAAAATGACCTGACAAGAGCAGAAGGTAATCGAGTCACAGCTATTTTGGATTACAATCGCGCTCTAGCTAATTTGCAAAGAGCAGCCACTTCTAGGCCTTCGCGCTGATGTCAAATCATTAAATAAATTCAAGCTGCTAGTCGTTTTTGGGTAGAAGCTGGTTGGCATCCGCCGCAATTTCATCCCTATCAAGAATAAGATGAATGGGTAAAACTTAGATTTGATTAAACTACAAAAAAGGATGAGTTATAACTACAAACTTAAAATCTTACCTTTTATAGTAATTTTCTTGTTAATAGTAGAATGCTTGCTAGTTTACCCAACTTCCATAGTAAGAGCAGATTCTTTATCGACCCCATACGAACAGCGGATAATCCATAGTCCAGATGGTATCGGCAAATATTACATGGGCCGAGAAATCGCCAAAGTTATGGGATACACAGGCGCTGTGTGGCTAGAACGTCCAAGCCGAGAGGGAGAGGAACAGCCAAGTAAAATAGTCAGCCTCCTCAACCTAAAACCTAACGATGTAGTGGCCGATATTGGCGCTGGTACAGGTTACTTAAGCTTTCGCATTGCACCTCTATTAACAGCAGGTAAAGTATTGGCTGTAGATGTTCAACCAGAAATGTTGGAAATAATTGAGTTATTCAAAAAAGAGAAAAATATCACTAATGTTGAGCCTGTTTTAGCAACCCTTAGTGACCCAAACTTACCATCTGAAAGTATCGATTTGGGATTGATGGTAGATGCTTATCATGAACTTGAGTATCCCCAAGAAGTGATGCAAGGAATTGTGAAAGCGCTTAAACCAGGTGGCCGGGTGGTGCTGGTTGAATATCGTGGCGAAAATCCCTTTATTATGATTAAAGGTCTGCACAAGATGACTCAAAAGCAAGTCCGTAAAGAAATGCAAGCCGTTGGTTTGGTTTGGCGTGAGACTAAAAACTTGTTACCTCAACAGCATTTAATAATATTTGAAAAACCTGATTCTAGCGATTTTAGTTGATTCTGAACTTACTTCCATCCCTTTCTCCTAAAAGGAGAGAAGCTTTGATACTTACTCCCATTCCCTCTCTTCTCTACGAGAGCATTCTCTTTCAGAGACGCGAACGCCAACGAGACGCTGCGCGAATGTAGGGAAGGGGCTGGGGGTTAGGTCTGTATTGAACTCAACCCAGAAGCGCTATATAGTAATTTAGTAAATCTGTAGAAAAATATGCACCAAGCGATAATAAAGTAAGACTCCTTGCCAGAGCAGAAAATCATGGTCAACCTATCACTCAAGCAACGAATTCCTCCTTTAGAAAATGGCGATCGCCTCACTCGCTGCGAATTTGAACGACGATATCAAGCAATGCCCCGTCATCAAAAGGCAGAATTAATTGAAGGAGTTGTATATTTGGCATCCCCATTACGCTTTGAAAGCCACGCTGAACCACATGGCCATCTAATAGGTTGGTTATGGACATACCAAATTGCTACTCCTGGTGTGAGATTGGGAATTGAGCCAACAGTTCGCTTAGATAGAGACAATGAACCGCAGCCAGATGGGGTGCTATTAATCACACCAACAGCTAAGGGACAATCTCGTTTTAGCGATGATGATTATATAGAAGGTGCGCCAGAACTCGTAATAGAAATAGCAGCTAGCAGTGTTGCTATTGATTTACATGACAAGAAAAAAGTCTATGGTCGGAATGGGGTAAAAGAATATATTGTTTGGCAAATATTTGAAAACAAATTAGATTGGTTTAGTCTGCAACAAGGAGAATACGTGTCCTTACAAGTGGACGCAGATGGAATTATCAAAAGTCAAATATTCGCTGGTTTGTGGTTGTCAATGTCAGATTTACTTGCTGGTAATATGCAGCAAGTATTGGCTGTGTTGCGGTTGGGATTAAATTCGCCAGAACATCAAAGGTTTGTGCGGCAATTGTCTGGAGAAGAAAGATAGTGGAATTAATTCGTAATACTCGCCTCCGGCGAGAAGCAAGCTACGTAATTCGTAATTATTCGATAGAAGACAGGTGGTTACTCTGCACCATTAATTACGAATTATTTGGTTACAGCATTTTTCTGGTATCACTCTATTTTTTTGGGAATGAGACTGGCGCTTTTGGTTGCACTATCCCAAACAATCCAGCTAATAGAATTATCTAAATCATCGGGGCTATTTGAAACTTTGAAATATAACTTTTCTTCGCCTTTAGTTTCAACAGCAAAGTCGGCATTTTGAGCATAAACCACGATAAAACCTTTGTCTCGCAAACAATACATCGCCCAGGCTTTCAATGATTGCTTGTATGGTTCGTGTGGAATTGGCGGTTTTTTGATTGTGTCTTCAATTAGTTTAAATATTTGCGTGACTTTTGCGGTCATAGTAGATACTTTTGTTATTACCTTTAAGTTAACTAGGTTCTGGATCGCAACGAATTTCAATCATAAAGCCATCTGGATCGTAAAAATACACACCTCTACCAGTAGGACGAGTGACTGGGCCATGTGCGATCGCTATTTTATTTTCTCTGATCACTGTCACCGCTTGCTCAAATAACTGCGGATCGATATCAAAGGCCAGATGGTACGCTCTGGTGAATGTCTTCTCTGGATTGGGATCTGGTGGTGATAATTCTGGTTCCCCAAATAAATCGAGTATCGTTCCATCCGGGGTGATGAAGTTGGCTACTTTCCCCGATGCGACAAGTTCCGTCAGAGTTGCGGGTACTTCGTCGCCTGTGAGTTCGTGCAAACCCAGGATTGTGCCATAAAAATAGCGGGAAGCTTGCATATCCTGGACGTTGAGGGCTATGTGATGCACTTTACGCAGATTTCCTGGCGCAAGGACACTGTTCGCGGATTGGGTGCTAGATAGCATAATAAAACAAAATTTCCCTACAGAGATAGAAGCTCGACTTCTTTCTTAAAGTTTATTATTCATAATAAACACTTAGCATGGCTTTTGATTATTCTTTAGACTTTAAAAATATCGATTTTCGCCAACATCCTGAACTCTATCGTGTTGGCAAGGGTGAGCAGGGTGTACTTTTGGTTGAACCATACAAATCAGAAATTCTTCCCTACTGGCGGTTCAAAACTCCTGAGATTGCTAGAGAATCGAGTGAAAAAATCTACGAGATGTTTCTTGATTATTTAGAGAAAGATGATTTTGTCGGCGCAGATATGGCACGGAAGTTTATCCAAATGGGTTATACTCGCTCTCGCCGTTATGCTAATCATAAAAGCGGCAGGAAGTATAAACAAAATTCGGAAGATTCAGGTTCCAAAAAAGAGATTCTTCCTTATGAAGTAGACCCAGTTAAAGCGGAATCAGCAGCAATATTTAAAGCTAAGTGGATAGAAGCAAAGACAAATGACAAATATCAAAAGCTTTTAGCCAAACATAAACAGATGTATGAAGCAGATTAATAACCTTCGTAGGTGCGTTAGGAACATAAAGCACCTTCTAAGATGTTTTTACTGCGTTATGCTGTCGCTAACATACTCTACCAAACAGCCGATGAGTCTTTTATACTCGCAAACGAGTCTTTTATACTCGTGAATGAGGCTTTGATACTCGCCGACGAGTCTTTGATGCTCGTGAATGAGTCTTTTATACTCGCCGACGAGTCTTTTATACTCGTGAATGAGGCTTTGATACTCGCCGACGAGTCTTTGATGCTCGTGAATGAGTCTTTTATACTCGCCGACGAGTCTTTGATGCTCGTGAATGAGTCTTTTATACTCGCTGACGAGTCTTTGATGCTCGTGAATGAGTCTTTTATACTCGCTGACGAGTCTTTGATACTCGTGAATGAGTCTAGAGGACTGATTGCAGAAACTTTTTACATTGCCACGAATTAATTTAAGATTAACGCGATCGCATTTCCTCTCTGGGCAGCCTAACGACAATCATAGTTGCTTATCGCCATACCTGAACCAGCATCAACGTTAATGGTTATCGCCGATATTCGTCGCCACAATCGCCGATTAGCTGATACAAATCTCGTGACTGGTGAGATACTGCACTGATGCGATCGCGATCGTCTGCATCTAAACTAAAACTAAATACTTTAGCGTTATCTTCGATATGTTCAGATACGCCAAGTCTGGCACCAACTATCACACCTCCCACAGTTGGCTGATCTAAAATGTAACGCACTGCTACGTTAGAAATGCTGACCCCATGCTTATTAGCAATTTCCTTTAGGATAGCCAGCAACTCTTGAAATAATTGCCAACCACCCCAAGCATCGAGCATATTTTTATATTTTTTCAAACTAGCAGTGGACAAATCAAATCCTCGTGGTTCAGGTTTGCCCAAATAGTTTTCTGATAACAAACCGCCGCACAATGTACCGTAAGTAAAAAGCTTTATGTCATGCTGTTGACAAAACTCCATCATATTAACTTCGGGGCGGCGGTCAACCAGAGAAAATTGCACTTGGTTAGAAACAATTTTGATACCTGCTTCGGTAATAATCTTCAGGTTTTCTGTGTCAAAATTAGTTAAACCTAAATGCTTAATTTTTCCCTCAGTCTGAAGCTCTGCCATATATTTGAGGGCATCCAGGTAATTTCTATCTTGATATTCCCACCAATGGAATTGCATCAAATCTAACGATTCCACATTCATCCTTCTCAAGGAAATATCAATATTTTCCTCAACCAGTTTCTTGGTCATTTTGCCTGGACGAGGAACCCATTTTGTAAAGGCTTGTACCTGAGATAAAGCATCTTTCCCTCGAGTATCAATTAGTTGACAGCGAAACTCACCAATAAAGTCTTCAGCCGGGCCATAATGGTCTGCTAAATCCCAAGTGGTAAAGCCTGCATCTAAATATTTGAACATAGTCTCGATGGCAGCTTGGGGATTTATCCGTCCGTGTGCGCCAGAGACTTGCCACATCCCATTTAATATGCGGCAGATGTTCAAATCGGGAGTAAATTGGAAACGGCTAGCTGTGGGTAAGTTCATTTTCAAATTTAGGAGGGAGAAGTTAAGAGTTAGGAGTTAGAAGTGAGAAGAGTTAATAATTAGTGAGTTTACAAGCTGTTTTTACAGCCTTTTTAACTTTTCTACTTTATTATGAATGATTTAAGGCTGCTAGAGCTAATAACTACTAAAGTTTTAACTCCTACCTCTTAATTCTCGACTCATAAATTTTAACGCCAGTCTTTTCCAGCTTCTTCAAGAACGTAAGCAGCAACATCTTGGATTTGCTGTTCAGTGAGGCGTTCTTTGTAGGCTGACATATTATTTTTACCATTGGTAACTATAGATGTAACCGCCTCTATTGAATCCATACCATACTTTTTCAGCGCTTGCTTTTTAAGATTTTTACCTCGCCTGATTATATTGCTGCCGTTGATATGACAACCAGCACAATGAACACTAAATATTTGTTCACCGTTGACTGTGTCTGCTGCACTAGCAGGTAAATTAAAACTGCTTATCAATAACAAAAATGTTACTAACACTAATGTGAGTAATTTTTTCAATTCACTTCTCCCTTTGACATACTAGTTGTAGGTATTAGTGCCATAAGTAATACTACAAAGATTCAAAGTCAGTTGTAAATCCAGCAAAATTTGCACAATCTTCTTGAAAAGCTTCTGCATCATTAACATCTTCAATTTTGTAGGACATGATGCGTGTGCCATCTGGCTTTTTTTTGGAACTAATCAATTCACCTTGATATTTCTCTGCGATCGCTTTAAATTCAGTACCATACTGTTTCCAAGCATCATCTGAACAAGTAATATTTACTTGCCACATATTTTTATCTCAATTACTACCAACAAATATCAATCATCTCACGAATGGGCATAATGCTACACATCACCTCCTTAGGGTTATCATTTTCTATCTAAAGAAAGTGCCGAGCATTATCAGACTACGCCATAATAGGTGTGTGGGAACATATCTAGAAAATTTTATCCAAATTAGTTAAATCCCAAGAGTTAAAAATGCCTAACAATATCAAACAACAAATTCAAGCAGACCTGCAACAAGCTAAAGAAACTGGACAATTAAGAACTGAACGGATTCGAGAAATTGTGAAATCCGCAGTTTCTCAAGTAGCTTCTGAGTTTAAACAAGGCTCAGGTGAAGTTCGTAGTCTTGTTAAAGATGCTGTTTATGCTGTAATTGAAAACTTCCAAGAAAAAGGTAGCGAACTCAAAGATGAAGTGACAGCTTCCATTGAAGGCGCACTAGAAGGGATTAATAGCAAAAGACACGAAACCATTGCTCAAACTCAGACAGATATAAAGAGGCTACAGGCTCAACTCGATGGTGAAGAGGAACAACTCCAGCAAGAAGTTGATGTAATTTTGGCAGAGATTGAAGAGACAGGTAGGGAAAAACCTGCTAGTACCAAAACTGCAATTGATTCTGCTGTTAATGCCCTTAAGGATAGTGAAGAAGCAGGATTGTTAAAGAAACGTTACGCCCAACTGCAAGCGCAGCTAGCCATTGTTCGAGCTAACTTAGCTGCACGCTATGGCGGACGTAATATGGAGGTTCAAGATTATCTAGACGAGGCTAAACACTGGTATGATAAGGCTCGTCCCCAAGCAGAATCTATGGCTGTACAGGTAGAAGAAAAGCGATCGCAGCTAGAAGATAAACTGGGAGAAGCTGGTACATCTCTAGCAAGAAAAGAGCGCCAAATCAAACAAACGTTAAGGGAGTTACTCTTAACGGCGGCTGACTTATTCAAAGATAAGGACGCTGCTACTAAAGAGCGGGATACTATTCATAAATAGACTGGACTCTCTTTTGACAAAATACTGATACATATAGATAGATTGTTGTAGGGGCGCGGATATTACCAGCGTCCCTACAAACGTATTAATGTCATTATTAAATAATCAGTTTCTGTAGAATGTGTTATGCCAAAGCTTAACGCACTGCTTGATAAGCTGAAAAAATCTAAACTTCACAATCTAATTAAATCAAAATCTTTCTTAAGGATATCCAAAAATTAAATTACTTAATTCCTGTGTCGAATACAACTGTCTGATTTCTTCTTCCCCTGCTCACCAAAGCGATTGATTATTTTTTTATTTGGAATTCCCTTGTGGGGTGGGCAGCGTTTGACTGATTTAGACTGAGCCTTATCCAAGTAGCGCTCACGCCGAATTTTTGCCCGCCCTAATTATGTAAATTAAATGTAGAATAGCTTATCAATTATACTAAAAACTAAAATGGTGCGTTAGGCTTTAGCCTAACGCACCCTACTTAAGATTCACTAAAATTTATCTTGTGTATTTAGTAAATATTCCCTTCTCTATTGAGTTGTTCATCATGTTTGGCAATGACCCAAATTGCATGAATACTACCGGGTAGCCAACCTAGAACTGTGAGCAAGATGTTAATAAACAGAGTTGGACCAACTCCAACGGTGAGGAAAACGCCTAAGGGAGGCACTAACAAACCTAGAAGAAAACGAACTAATTTCATGATTTTGCTGTATTTTGTGATTTTCTTTAATTACATTCTGATAAAGATACCGAATTAGGAAATCTACCTAATGAATTATCTTAATTCAGAGATTTTATATGGAGTAGAAACAGAATATAATTAATATTTCTACTCCTACTGATACTTATCTAGAGGGTAACTGATCTTGGCTTTTAATATCACCACTGCCAGTTAAAAGATTTTTTTCAACAAAGTAGTTGTTAATTAAGGTATTAGCGAAGGTAAGAATTACTGGACCAAGAAGGAAACCAATAATTCCGCGAACTGCGAACCCAGGAACTAATACTGCTGCTAACCAGAAACACAAACCGTTTACGACGAGCGAAAATGCTCCAAACGATAGAAAGTTAAGTGGTAAAGAAAGAGTAGACAGAATTGGTTTAACTGAACCGTTAATTAGACCAATTACTAAAGCAGCAATCATAGCTGCGGGAAAATTAGCAATATTAACGCCTGGAACAACTAAATCAACAATCAACAGGCTCAAAGCTGTAGCTAGGGCGGTTAATAATGGTGTTAACATTTTTTCTTACCTAATCACTAAAGATTTTTTGTAACTTCTTATCTCATCTTTAACTATGCGCTAGGTTTTAGCCTCTCTTGCAAGATAGAATTTCCTTCTACCGTTAGGCCGATCATTGAGAAAACAATAACAGCTTTTGTATGGGCGTAATATTATTGTATGGGAGCATAGCTATGCGCCCCTACTCTGTTTGACAAATTGCAAAACTTACAAGTGCCATGAACCCTTTTTTATAAAGGTGCATTAAACAAATTTAACGCACCACTACGAATTTAAAATTAATATCATGTTCGCCAAATTACCCATAAAAAAAGAACTCTACCCCAATCCCTCTCGAAAAGTGGGGCAGGGAGACAAAGCACAGCTTTGACAGGGTGGGGTTCTTCGGGTTTAATAAGCAATCAAGCAAATATGAGATCACTCAGATTTCCCAGACTCAGGCTGATAGTAAAGAGCCGATTTATACAAGATTTGTTCTTGATGGGTTTCTAAAGTGCAATTAGACAAGGGGTAAGTTACACAAGTAACAACATAACCAGCCTGTACTTCATTTGGGCGTAAAAATTTTTGTTCACTTTGATCAACTTCACCGCTAATGAGTTTGGCGACACAAGCAGAACATTCGCCTTGTTTGCACCCAGATGGTAGACGGATACGAGCATCTTCCGCTATATCCAGAATATATTGATCATCTGGTATTGGAATGGTACGATCTAATCCCAGTGTAGGATTGATGAACCGAACTTGATAAACTGCCATTTCCTGTTTCTAACTATTGTTTAACTGCTTTCATCGACAAACTAATCCGCTTGAGTTTTTCGTTGATTTCTAACACTTGCACTTTGACAACTTGTCCGACTTTAACCACTTTTTTGGGATCGTCTACAAATCTATCAGCCAGTTGAGATATATGCACCAAGCCATCTTGATGTACACCGATATCCACAAAAGCGCCAAAGTTGGCGACATTTGTGATCATTCCCTCTAGTTCCATTCCTAGCTTTAAGTCCCTAATTTCTTTAATTCCTTCTCTAAAGGTGGCATACTTAAACTCTGCACGGGGATCTCTACCTGGTTTTTCTAGTTCGCTAAGGATGTCGCGCAGTGTGGGTTCGCCAACGCTATCGGTAACATATTTCTTCAGGTTGGTCTTTTTAAGTTTTTCGGCAATTTCTGTCACCTGATTTAATGGCACATTTAAATCAGATGCGATCGCTTCTATTACAGAATAACTTTCTGGATGCACTGCTGTATTATCCAATGGGTTATCACCGCCGCGAATCCGCAGAAAACCCGCCGCTTGTTCAAAAGCCTTTGGCCCCAGCTTCGGAACCTTCAAGAGTTGTCGGCGATTTTTAAAGGCTCCATTCTGGTTACGATAGGCAACAATGTTATTGGCAACTGTTGCCGTAATCCCAGAGACAGAAGTCAGAAGTTCTTTGGAGGCCATGTTCAAGTCTACGCCGACGTAGTTAACGCAGCTTTCTACAGTCTCATCCAATTTCTTTTTCAACAACTTCTGATCGACATCGTGCTGATATTGTCCCACACCAATAGATTTGGGATCGATTTTCACCAGTTCCGCCAGAGGGTCTTGCAAACGGCGGCCGATGCTAATTGCACCGCGCACGGTAATATCTAAATCGGGAAACTCTTCTAGCGCTACAGTACTGGCAGAATATATAGATGCACCAGATTCATTTACCATTACCTTAACTGGTTTGCGTTCTATGGTTTGTAATACTTGCGTGACAAACTCCTCTGTCTCGCGGGACGCTGTACCGTTACCAATGGCGATTAACTCAATCTTGTATTTTTCAATCAGATTTTTGACCGTTTGTGCAGCTTTAGCGCGTTGTTCAGCCGCTTGGTGAGGAAAAACCGCTTGGTATTCCAAAAATTTCCCGGTTTGGTCGAGGACAGCAACTTTACACCCAGTTCTAAATCCAGGGTCTATCGCCAGCGTTGGTTTCATTCCTGCTGGTGCAGACAGTAGCAACTCTCGCAGATTAGTTTCAAATGTCTTGATTGATTCTATGTCTGCATAAACTTTAATCTCAGAAATTACCTCTCCCATTAGAGAGACTTTCATCAAACGATTGAATGCATCCTTCAACATCACTTGATAAAAATCCCGAATTGTCCGAACTTTGGTTTTAATTTCTTTCGACTCAAGATAGTAAAGTACTGTATCCTCATCAAAAGCAATTTCAAAGCTTAATACTTTCTCCGTTTCACCCCGACACAACGCCAACATATTGTGGGGTGCTATATTTTTTACCTTAATTTGATAGTTACGGTACATCTCAAATTTGGTTGTACCTTCAGGATAATCATCTTTGATGCGGGAGACAAATACCCCTTCTTCGAGAAGATAATCGCGGATATATGCGCGTAATTCAGCTTTCTCAGCCACTTCTTCCGCTAAGATATCAGCAGCACCTTTGAGCGCTTCTTCTGCTGTTTTTACTCCCTTGGCTTCCGAAATATACTTAGCCGCTTCTGCTTCTAAAGAAATTGTTGTAGTAGTATTTTTTACATTTAATGATTTGATTAATTCCGCCAGTGATTCGAGTCCTTTTTCTCTGGCGATAGTGGCGCGGGTGCGTCGTTTTGGCCGATAGGGTAGATATAAATCCTCAAGTTCAGTTTTTTGTAAACAGGATGAGATTTTGGTTTTAAGTTCATCTGTGAGTTTACCTTGTTCTGCGATCGCATTTAAAATTACAGATTTTCGTTCTTCCAGTTCTGTTAAATAAGTATATCGATCAGCCAGTTCACGTAGCTGCACTTCATTCATCTCATCAGTGCGCTCTTTACGGTAACGTGCAATAAAGGGAATCGTTGCACCCTCCGCCAAAAGTTCCAGCGCATTTTGCACTTGATGGGGTTTGAGATTTATTTCAGTTGCCAGTAGTTGAGGAATGTTCAGCATTGAGTGTCTAAAATGAAAAAATGAAAATGCTACTTTTTAAGGTAATATGCTAGATGCTTATCCTGACGCAAGGTCAAAGTTTTAAGCTAATTTACCAGATGATTGCTCACAAGAGCGCAATTAGTAAAATAGACAAAATCCACTCAATCCGTGTGGGTAAACAAGAGTCTATATAGCATAGCGCAGCTATACTGAGTTGGGACGGCAGAGCAAACATCACCAAAAAGTGTGTATCCTACTCTTAAAGCTTGCTACGTCCAACATCGATCACAGAAAAAGAAATTATTTGCCAAGCTTTTGAGTGCTTTTTCTCTGGTAATCATTACAGCGTTTCTAGATCAGATGGAGTACATCCTCAAAGTTTAGGTATCGCCATACCTAACTAGTATAAAAGCGCAATATCAATAGGTATAAGTTACAGCGTTTCGTAATCTTGACTTTTTATAATATTTATTTCGCTTGACTGTTGTCGCTAAAACCTTATTGGATGTAAAATTAACCACACTTCCAAAAACAATTTCAATTTGTTTTATAACCATAACAACTTTTAGTTCAGAAATTTGTACGATGCCTTTGTTTTTCTTGATACCACTGTGTACTGCTTTAGCCATTGGCTACTTCTTTAAAAAGAGTAGTGATGAAATTGCATATATTGCAAGTGTATTTGCAGTTATTAGCTTTATTTTCAGTTTAGTATTAGCACCCTGGCAGATTCAGTTTGGATTGCTAATCGTTGTCTTAATGATTACTAACAGACTTTTACAGGAAAATGAGTCCAAGGAAACTGAAGCTACTAGAAAAAAAACTAGAGAAATTAAATAATTTTAACTACCACGAACTAGTTATTTTTCAACTTTAAACTGCTAAAAATGATATAGGAATCTGTTTTGATTTCTAAAGTTATTTGCTTAGGCAGAAAGTAGGGAGCGGAGGGTGGAGAATAGGAAATCAGCCTTTTCGAGTTGTATGGAGTTTTTTGGAAAATCAAATATGAGTCCTATATAAGACAGCTAATTTATAGGAACCCTAAATTATTCATGAGATTTGTAAACGATGTTTTTGTTCTTTTCATCCTTAGCGTACTTGGCGGTTCGTCATCATCCAAATTTCTCCCAACTCAGATAAGATTGCTATAAGAGAATTCCAAAATACAACCTTCTGGTTTACTTAAACCTAACCTAATTTTAAACTAAGTTTTGTCCGACATATCTGAATTTGAAGATTTTCGTGGGTAAATAGAAAACAATTCAGGCTCTCGATTAATATTTAGAAATTTTTTGGATCTAGTGTATTTTTATACTAACGTCTCAATTATTTACGCTGTTGTTAAAGTTTCAAATTTACTCTCCCAACTCTTAGCTTTGCACCTTTAGAGTTTGATCCTAAATTCCTACATCTGTAAGGTTATTAGCTAGAAAGTGGTAGACAAATGTACAAATTCTTAAAAACAAAGATTCATCGAGGGGAAAGTGCAGATTTTATAAAGTTTTTGTTTAAGTATATTTCCTTAAAATGAATTTTTGATGAAGTATGGCGATAAATTTGCAACACTGTTTTCTCGTGGTATTCTAGTAAGTGATTATATGTAAAAATAAATTATGAGATAAAGCTCTAATTAATATTACGTATAGTTTAGAAAAATTAAATTAAAGCAATACTAAAGATAATGTAAAAAAATCTCAAGCTCCCTTAAATCAATGTAAGCTGCAAGTTGATTGATCACCAAAAGCTAGTTTACATTACCCCTTAATCTCGTCAAAAATTCCATTTTGACATTCAGTAAAATCACTTGAAAATCTGTAAATTACATTACTGTGGAATTATCTATCTATAGTTGACCTTTTCAGGCAGACTTCTGTTAATTCTTGTGTTGCGGTGTCCGAAAATAACACCTATACACACTCTATTTGAGTACAAATTTTTCTTAATCGCCTTAGTTTCCAGCCGAGGTTACAGATATGTCTGTGAGCCTTGATAAATTCTGCGGTATGTCAGTAAACTAATTAACATTTTTTGGAGAAAATTTAAGAACATTTATCAATCTAGCTTAGTTTTGATGCACAAGTTAATGCTTTGAGAAATTGAGTAGTGTCTTCAAGAGGATTTCTACAGAGGATACAACTGATGAAAGTTAATCGATGGGTTAATCAAAAATTCTGGAAATCCATTATTATTCGCTTAACTCCCTCTGTTGAACATACGGGTCTAATCCAAGTTCAGCATAAGCGATGCCTTAGGGCTAAACTTTGTCCACAAATTTGTGGAAAACCAGTCAATCTTCCTTATGTCTGCATCTACTATGATATAGATATTGCGATCGCCTACGGCGGGCGGATACGCAATCTCACTAAAACTAGTCTGGAAGCATAACTGGCTGATACGTAATATATCTGTAATTTGCAATTGAGCAAAGCCTAAATGATTGTGCCAATTGCCAAGCCAGGAACAAATTTAGCATATTCTACTCCGATAATATCGGACGTTGGCATAATACAGCAACCGTCTTACAAGCTATATAGTATATAGTTGATAACTCTTGGATATAAGCTTCGATGATTATTTTGATATTAGCCACTTCAACATAGCTTTACTAATTTTTTTGTTTATTTACTGAAGTGAAAGTCGAATTGCACAGAAGGTTTGACCGAAATCCGAAACGTTCAAAACAATGGGCTGTTTACTGCCCGGTTCATAGCTGCTATCTCGATTGAGGCAAATTTACTATGAAATCTATCCCGCAAGTTTCCAACTTTAAAATAATTCCTTATATTATCTTATTTGTCAGTATTTTATTTAGTATTTCTGGGCAGTTGCTAATGAAATATACCATGAGCCACACAGGTGAGGGACTATTTACTTGGGAATTTCTTCAAAAATTAGCATTAGCTATTACTGTTTATTGCTTAGGAATAGTAAATTGGATATTAGCTTTGCGCTCTGTAAAATTGAGTATTGCTTATCCACTGACTAGCTTAAATTATGTCGGCATACTTTTCGGCTCATACTACTTTTTTAATGAAGTAATTACATTAACTCGAATAGCAGGAGTAATTACTATTTTTTTGGGTGTTCTTTTAGTGGTTATTCCACTGAAAAAATCCACATAAATTTATAGAAAATTGCATAACAAGGATTGACAAATGAACATCATTACTTGGTTAGTTTTAATGCTTGTAGTTTTATTCGGAACAACAGCTAACGTATCACTAAAATATGGACTTCACATTTCTAGTCCTACTAAAGGAGCAAGCGCATCTATTCAAAATCTATTATTATCTCGTTATTTTTGGATTTGGTTTATCTGCTATACATTTATGACTATTTTGTGGCTTTATGTGTTGCGAACGATTCCTCTGAGCCAAGCATTTCCAGTTTTAGGATTAATGTATGCATTTATACCGATTGCTTCTCACTATCTTCTAAAAGAGCAGGTTATATTTAGCCAGTGGTTAGGAATTTCTATTATCATAACTGGTGTAATTCTTGTTGTAAATTAATGGCTCCAAAAGTAGAAAACAAGGCTATTAATATTAAAGTTTTTTGAAAATAAATCTCACAAATATCCTTACACAAGTTCAATTTAATTTATGAATATAGGCATCATTGGTGGCGGTATAACTGGACTAGTATTAGCCCAACGTCTTTCAAATCAAGGACATAAAGTAACTGTATTCGATAGTAATAAGCAGCTTGGTGGACTTACCACTTATCATGATTATGGCTTATTTACCTGGGATCGCTTTTATCACGTTATCCTCCCTTCTGATACTCATTTAATAAATTTTCTTAGAGATATTGGTCTTGGAGATAAACTGCGTTGGCATCGCAGTTTAACAGGCTTCTACGACAATCGAAAATTTTATTCTATCAGTAATTCTATAGAATTTCTCCGTTTCCCTCTGTTTGGACTTATAGGTAAAATCAGATTAGCTTTTACTCTCTTATATGGTTCACGCCTGAATAATTGGCGGCGTTTAGAGAAGATATTAGTTGAAGATTGGTTATTGAAACTCGGTGGTAAAAGCACATACGAAAAGCTTTGGAAACCCTTGCTTTTATCCAAGTTAGGAGAGAACTATAAGCGAATATCAGCAGTTTTTATCTGGGCTTATATCAAACGACTATTTTCAGCGCGGGATTCTTCATTAAATAAAGAACAATTAGGTTATGTCTCAGGCGGTTATAAAACTGTTTTTGACCATATAGAAGAATTAATCTATGCGGCTGGAGGCCATATCCACACAGGTGTTGCGGTGGAATATATCGCACCTCATCCAGAGGGTGGAATGTGGGTAGAATATCACGGCAAGAAGGAGCATTTTGATAAAGTCATCTTTACTGGCCCAGTTAATATTTTGCAACAGGTTGCCGCTAAAGAACTGGTAAAAGTTTCAGACACTGGAGAAACAGTAGAATACCTGGGCGTAATCTGCATGGTACTTATTACTCGCAAGGCTTTAGTTCCTTATTACGTAGTAAATATTGCCGACAGAAATGTTCCCTTTACTGGAGTTATCGGTATGAGTAACTTAGTTTCTTTGCAAGAAACAGAAGGATATCACATGACATTCCTACCAAAATATATACTTTCCACTGACCCGTTATTAAAACAGCCCGATGATGAATTGCGCCAAGTATTTTTCCAAGGTATACGTTTGATGTTCCCAGAACTCAAAGCAGATGATATTGTCGCAGCACACATTAATCGAGCTATTAAAGTACAGCCACTACAAGTTTTAAATTATTCAAGTCTTGTTCCAAAAGTGAGTACTGAAAACGATGATTTTTTCGTCGTCAATACCTCACAGTTGGTCAATGATAGCGTCAACAACAACGCAGTCGTCCGACAGGTCGATGAATTTCTCAAGAAATCAACATTAATGAATTCTTGAAATTTGAAAATGAGATTTTGAAAATCACACGAGGTACTTATGAGTCTTTTTGTTCTTTTACCCGCATACAACGAGCAAGAATCAATTCGCCCCTTGTTTAAAAAGTTCCAGGTATTGCAGCAAATCTCTAATATGGAGATAAAACTGATTCTTGTTGATGATGGTAGTAGGGATACAACTGCTCAGACTGCAATACATGAAGCTCAATCACTGGGGATATCATTAAAATTAGTTCAACACACCAAAAATGGTGGTTTAGGTCAAGCAATTAAAACAGGTTTCACGACTTTCTTAGAAATTTCTAAAGAAGGCGATTTTTTAGCCGCGATGGATTGCGATAATACTCAACCACCAGAACTGTTAATAAAGATGTATGACACCATGATAGCTGGTAGCTATGATATTGCGATCGCATCGAGATATCGAAAAGGCTCTAAAGTCATAGGCTTATCAAAATTTAGAGAGATAATGAGTTACGGCGCAAGCTGGCTTTTTAGAATTGCAGCTCGTGTTCCAGGTGTAAGAGACTACACTTGTGGTTACAGACTGTATAATCGTAATTTAGTTAGTAAACTGGATATGTATTATGGGGACAGTTTATTCACTGAAAGTGGTTTTGCTTGTATGATAGATTTACTATTGAAAGCCAAAGTGCTCAAACCAAAAATCGTAGAAATTCCAATGGTTTTGAGATACGATCAAAAACCGACTGCCAGTAAGATGAAAATTCTTAAAACTATTACTCGAACCCTAAACGTCTTGTTTAAGAATTTATCATCGACAGGGCAAACTTCTAATTTAGCTAATGCTTTCAATCAGCAAGAAACAGCAAGAATTCCACTAAAAATGACAAATAGAAAATAAATCTGAGAAGGATAGTCTGGATTAAATTAAGCTAATCAGCAAACAAGATTGCATATTTCCTAGAAGTTAAGTAATCAGGAAGTTTCTGTATTGTGACCAGAGTGAGAGCATCTTCTAGCTGTGACTACCTTCGTTGAAAAGAGCGTGAGTTAAGTATATATATAGGTGCATTTCTTTTTACACCGACACCGCCAATCAAAAATGCGAACTTTCAAAATCTCAGCCCGCCTTTGCGGGCTTTGTTTATATATAGGACTTAGGCTGCACTTTCTGAAACTCTTATTTCTCCATGTCCTCTGCGGTAGCCTGCGGCAAGCCGCTTCTCTACGAGACGCTCCGTGAATGCATCTACGATTTTCCGTTAGCTGTGCGTAAGTCCTGATATAGCCCCAAACTTCTAGCTAAGACAAAGGGCAAAATCCCTTTGTTAGGAGGGAAATCCACACTGCCTTTTTACCAACTGTAGCTTTCACTGATTTGTTAGACTTGAACACACCAGGATTTATCAGTCAAATCTCTGAATTACGCCAGCAGACGAGGCTACCCATGCTTACAAGTACGCTACTTCTCTCGAATCAACTTCCCACCCTCCAATATTCCTCCACACCAGAGCGTTTCGATGAAACCTGGGAAGCCCCCCTGGCTACCCTCCTGGGATTAGGACGCGCCGCTGGCGCTGACTTCATCGAATTATTTTTAGAACGTCGCAACTATATTAGTTCTCTTGCAGAAGACGACTCCATAACTAGTATTTCACCCAGTCTGTCTACAGGCGCGGGAGTCAGAGTATTTCGCGGCAAAGCCGATTGCTATGTCAGCACCAATGACCTTTCTTTTTCTGGTTTGAAAGCAGCTTTAGAAAAAGGTCTTTCTATCCTGGGACTGCAACTACCTACCCCTAAAGCTTTCATCCCAGAAATCAACCTGGAATTATTGAGAGATTACGCTACTAAGAGAGGCAAAGATGCCTGGCTACCAGTATGTAGCTCCATCCAAGAAATGGGAGAAGTCCTCCTTGATGGTACTGCCCACCTGAAGCAAAAAGCTAGCCACATCCAATCGCGCCGTGCTAGCTATTTCCGAGATTGGCAAGAAGTTTTAATCGCCGCCAGTGATGGTACTTTTGCTCGTGACATTCGCCTCACCCAGTCAGTAGGATTTAACCTCCTGTGTGCTGATGGTGCTAATCGTGCTTCTATCGGTGAACGTGCGGGGAATACTAGCGATGCCAACTTCTTGAGAACTTGGGATTCTCAACAAGCCGCCGAAAAAATAGCAGAATCTGCTGGCAAAATGCTCTACGCAGATTACGTAGAATCGGGTACTTACCCGATTATTATGGCTAATCACTTTGGCGGAGTAATTTTCCACGAAGCTTGCGGACACCTGCTAGAAACTACTCAAATTGAACGCAATACCACTCCCTTTGCTGACAAAAAAGGCGAAAAGATTGCCCACGAAAGTCTGACAGCCTGGGATGAAGGTCGGTCTGACAATGCCTTCGGGACAATTGACATGGATGACGAAGGTATGCCTGCTCAAAGAACCCTATTAATTGAAAAAGGCGTTCTCAAAAACTTTTTAGCAGATAGAACAGGTTCTGCACGCACCGGACATCCCAGAACTGGAAGTGGACGCCGCCAAAATTATACCTTTGCTGCTGCAAGCCGGATGCGTAATACTTATATCGATTCCGGGGAATATAGCAATGAAGATTTATTTGCCTCTGTTGATAAAGGTATTTACTGTAAAAAGATGGGTGGTGGTAGCGTTGGTGCTACAGGTCAATTTAACTTTGGTGTAGATGAAGCTTATTTGATTGAAAATGGCAAAATCACCAAGCCGTTAAAGGGAGCAATTCTTATTGGTGAAGCTAAGGAAATTATGAACAAAATTTCTATGTGTTCCCAAGATTTGGAAATTGCACCAGGTTTTTGTGGCTCTGTAAGTGGCAGTATTTACACCACAGTAGGACAACCCCACATCAAGGTTGATTCTATTACCGTCGGTGGACGATAAGAATTTTAGAATTTGGATTTTGGATTTTGGATTGCAATATTCAAAATCCAAAATGCTCAAGCTCTATAATTTTTGTGTGAGTTAAATCTCAAATCTCAAATCCCAAATTGTTGAACTGTTACCTCAGTCATAACTCTACGAGATAAATACAAGCCGTAACATCCAAAATCTAATATTCAAAGTAGAATCGCTTCCAATCAAAAATCTACAATCCAACATCCAAAATCGACTATGCCAAATATCAATGAAATTGCAAATTCTGCCAAGGACAATGCTGATAAGCTTGGCATTAAGAAATTCGACATTTATGGCTCAACAGTAGATGATACTAGCGTGCAAGTAGACCAAGGTGAGCCAAAACAAGTCAAAGCCTCAAATCGCTCTGGTGTTACTGTTCGTGTCTGGAATGAAGATAATACAATGGGTGTCACCAGCACCACAGATGTACACCCCAAAGGACTGGAATTAGCTTTGAAAACTGCCTACGAAGCCAGTTTTTTTGGTGTTAAGGAAAATGTTCCTGATTTTAGTCCAGAAGCTACTGTTCCTATTGCAAACAAACCTCAAGATAAAATACCCCAAGCACCTGTTGCTGAACTCATAGAAAGATTGTTGGTAGCTGAAAAAGAATTACTGGCAGCTCATCCAGCCATTAAAGGTGTGCCTTATAATGGGTTATCGCAAAGAGATATTGACAGGTTTTATCTTAATAGTGACGGTGCAGTGAGAACTGAATCTCACTCCTTAGCATCAGTTTATCTTTACAGCAAAACTGAGGAAGAAGGGAAAAAACCTCGCAGTGCAGGCGCTTTTAGAATTAACCAAAGTTTAGACAATCTAGACATTAATGGTTGCATCAAAGAAACCGCAGATAAAACTATCAGTCACCTGAACTATGAAAAAATCAAAACTGGTAAATATCGGGTTGTTTTCTCACCGGAAGCTTTCTTAAGTCTGTTGGGTGGTTTTTCTAACTTGTTCAACGCTCAAAGTATTTTGGACAACCAAAGCTTATCTACTGCTGATGATTTAGGTAAGCAAATTGCTTCTCCTCTGCTTTCAGTTTTTGATGATGCACTTCACCCAGCTAACATTGGTGCAGAAAGTTTTGATGGTGAAGGAACTCCTACTCGTAAAATCTCACTGATTGAAAATGGTGTTTTAAAAAGCTTTCTCCACAGTGCAGGCACTGCCAAAAGGTTCAATACTCAGCCAACAGGTAATGCCAGTATTGGTGCAAAAGTTAGCGTTAGCCCCAATTTTTATCACGTTTTTACAACAGCATCTCCTGAAGAAGAGTTAAGCTTAGAAACTGCTGAAAATGTGATTTTTATTGATGATTTACAAGCTCTCCATGCTGGAGTTAAATCCTTGCAAGGTTCCTTCTCTTTGCCATTTGATGGTTGGCTAGTTAACAAGGGTGTCAGGACGAGTATTGAGTCAGCAACTGTTGCTGGCGATTTCTTGGAACTCTTAAAGTCAATTATTTATGTAGAGAAAGAAGCTGAGTTAACGCCAGGGGGAGTTTGCCCGAAAATCTGGGTTAATGAACTGTCAATTACTGGTGAGTAAAAGTTAAAAAGTAGAGAGTTAGGAGTTAAATTAAACTCTTAACTCATTACTTTTGCATAATGAGTGATCATTAATATTCACCACCTACGCTAATGTCAGTATTAAAAACGTCAGCACCAGTTAAATCAATATTAGCCAAAACTGCGCCATTTACGTCAGTATTATATAAATGAGCATTACTCAAATCAACATTAGTGAGATTAGCATTATTTAGGCTAGTACCACTGACAAAAGCATCTGTAAGATTAGCAGACTTCAAATTGGCACCAGTTAAATCAGCACCTTCTAAGTTAGCATTTTCAAGGTTAGCTCCTTTTAGGTTGGCATTTCTTAGGTCAGCACCTATTAGATGAGCGCCTTTCAGGTTTGCTCCTGCTAAATTACATCCGAAACATTCTCTAGTTTCCAGCAAGCGCCGGACAGAGGCGGAGTTTTCTGCTTTGACGGAAAGGGGAGCAGCTAAAGATAGCGTGCTGAGTAAGGCTGCTGCCGTCAAAAAAATTGCTTTCATATTTACCTCTGACACTTCTAAAAGTCATTAAAATTTTGACTTCTACGTTCCTAGTGTCCCAAAATTTCAGAATACTGCCCTCATGCGATCGGAGGAATATATAATATCTATGAGAGTAGGTATTCTTCCGTAAGGTAGTCCGATGGGACTAATATTAAAAGGTTGTTAGCAATAAGTCCGCAGACTATTGCGAAGGAATAAGAGTTTCAGAGAGTTTTTGCATAAGTGCTATCTGACACCCCCAAACTGCTGTTATAGAATAGACAGAATGTGGAAGTACGAAATTTGCCTACACGATTATCGAGTGAAAATGTATTGCCAAGATTTACCTTGAGCCTATCTTGTTATATAATGTCTGCTTGATTAGTTATTAAACCCGAAGAACCCCACCCCGGCAAAGCTACGCTGTCTCCACTCTTCGCAAGCGACGAGGGGATTAAGGGGGGGGCAGTGCGGTCTTCTCCCCAAGTGGAGCATCCTGCGTGTGGGATGCAATGACTGTGGGAATCGTAACTAATTCTGCGGACATGATATTTATTAAGTTTTGCCGCTACCTAACAAATACAGCAGTGCCATGCGAACGGCGACACCGCTAGTAACTTGCGATTGAATCAGACTAAATTCTGGGTCATCCATCAATTCAGAACTAATTTCAACACCACGATTGACTGGGCCTGGATGCAAAACTTTGACGTTAGGTTTACAAAGTTGCAACTTTGTGCGTGTAATGCCGAATAGCTGATGATATTCTCGCAAACTTGGCAGCAAATGAGCCGTCATGCGTTCCTTTTGCAGGCGCAAAGTCATGACAAAATCGGCATTTTGTAAAGCTGGTTCTAGCTGCCAATGTAAAAAAAGTTGGGGAGTGGGGGAATAATTCCTAACTCCTAACTCTTCAGAGATATACTCGGCAAATAATTTGGGTAAGAGAGTGGGTGGGGCTGCCAGATGCACTTCGGCACCACTGGCAATTAAACTCCAAATATTAGATCGCGCCACGCGAGAATGAAGAATATCGCCAACAATGGCAATTTTTTTATCCTTTAAAAGTTCCAGCCGGGGACTAGCTGGGTCAATTAGAGTACAAAGGGTAAATAAATCTAGCAGTCCTTGGGACGGATGCTCATGTTGACCATCACCAGCATTGAGGACACTAACTCCTACACCGAGACGATCCATTTCAGCCGCGATCGCATTTGGTACTCCTGCTTCTCGATGGCGGACTACCATAATATCAGTTCCCATTGCCAAATAGGTCTTCGCCGTGTCGAGAATTGTCTCTCCCTTAGTCATAGAGGAAGTGGCTGCGGCGAAGTTCAGGGTATCTGCACTTAAGCGTTTCGCTGCGAGTTCAAAACTACTGCGAGTCCGGGTAGAAGATTCAAAAAATAAATTCGCCACCACCTGTCCCTGCAAGGTTGGCACTTTCTTCGTCCGCCGCGATAGCACCTCTTGAAAACTAGCAGCAGTTTGCAAAACTGTATCGTATTCAGTGGTAGTAAAGTCAGCCAGGGAAAGAATGTGATGACGATTCCAGGTATTAGTAGGCATAGATTTTGGGGAGTGGCCAGCAGAGGGAGCAGGGGAGACAAGGGGACAAGGGGACAAGAGATGAGAACTTGAAACAAGTCTTTCCCCTTGCCCCCAATTCTCCTTGTCCCCAAGTCCTCTTGCCCAATGCCCCATTCCCAATCCTTTCAAGTTGGTAAATGGAAAGTGTTTAAAGCTAGAGAAATTAGGCTGAGGAATGTTAAAAACCCAATTGTATCTAGCATTGTAGTCACTAATGGGCCACTAACCAAAGCAGGGTCAAGTTTCAAACGTTTCAAACCCATTGGCAGTAAAGTGCCAAGTGTAACAGCCACTATTGTATTAGTTGCCATTACCATTCCGGCAATTAAAGCCACCCATCGCTCTTGGGGCCGCGCCCAAATTAAGGAAAGTAGGATCATCGTTGCAGCTAAAACTACGGCTGTGCCTAAACCTGCTAGAAGTTCTTTGCGAAGAATTTTCATTGTATCTTTGGGTGTTACCTCGCCCACTCCCAAGCCGCGGATTGTTACCGTTAATGATTGAATACCAACAGTACCACCAGTGTTAGAAAAAATCGGCATGATCACTGCTAAAACTGGCACTGCGGCAATTACAGATTGAAAAGGCGCGATCGCACTGGCTGCACCAATATATAGTGCCATAATGCCCAACAGCCACGGCAAGCGGTTGCGGATGGTAAGCAGGGGAGAGGATAAAGCTGCTTCATCACCACTCACACCCGCCAGTTTTTGAATATCTTCTGTGGCTTCCTCTTCCAAAATATCCATGACATCATCAATGGTGACAATGCCAACCAACCGATCTTCCCGATCAACTACGGGGATAGCGATTAAGTCGTAGCGCTGCATGATTCGCGCCACTTCTTCTTGAGGGGTTTCGGTTCTAACCTTAATGACGCGATCGCTAGCAATATCCTTAATGAAAACATCGGGAAAAGTAAACAACAACTGACGCAGTGAAACTACTCTTACCAACGTCCGGTTGTCGTCTGTGACGTAGGCGTAGTAAATCGACTCTTTGTCTTCGTCCTGACGACGGATTTTACTTAAGGCTTCACCTACAGTCAATCCTTGCCGCAACCGGACATATTCGGTTGTCATCACTCGCCCAGCAGTACCTTCTGGATAGCCGAGAATCGTTGCTGTTGCTTGCCTTTGTTCTGGACTCAGTTCTTGCAGTAGCCGTTTGATTACCCCAGCAGGTAGTTCATCAAATAATTCTGCCCGTTCGTCGGGACTCATCGCTTCTACAAGTTGCGCTACTTGGACATCATGCAGAGAATTAAGTAGTTCTTCCTGCACCTCTGTTGGCAGATATTCAAATACATCGATTGCCTGAGCTTTGTTGAGTAAACGGAATGCGATCGCGCGTTCTTTCTCAGGCAGTTGTGTAATGTAATCTCCCACATCCACAGGTTGCAAGCGATTTAAATCCCATTTCAACTGGTTTAAATCGGTAGTTTCTGTCAGCAAATCACGAATATCTTCTGTGAGCATGAGATATATCTCCTAAGTCTCCCCCGCGCTGGAAGACTTCCTCGCCAGCTCAGAGGAGGTTGATACTGCCATCTGGTGGACTATTGCCCATAAAATTTCAACAACTCAATATCGATATCTAAGTTAAGGCATCGCTAGTCATCATCCTAACCCGGAATAGCGCTTTCCGGTAAATACTGAATCTTAGCATTGAGTATTTATACTATTTACCACTAATAGCTAATTTAATTACCCTGGAATTTAGGTAATTTCCGTCTAGCTTAAAGTAGATTTTACTATTGCTAAAAGCTATGTGTCTTGCGAATCAACGAATTTTATCGCAAACTTTATAGAGTTAAAATATTTACAACACTATTAAGTGATCTCTTGCATCAAGCAACTTTATGTATAGTCACCTGGACGACGGAGAATCAGAAATGGGTTGGCAGGTTTCACTTCATAGTTGCAGTAAGGTGTTTGAGCTTTGGCGTAGGCGTAGCCCGCACTTCTCTACGAGACGCTGCGCGTAGCTTGCTTCCACGTTCGCGGAGCGTGCCGTAGGCAAGTGGTACGACAAAGCTCAGTGACCACCGTAGGCATCGCTTTCCACTCAGTATCCTGTAAAATCAGGATTGTGTGATGTTTCTGAGTATCATGAGTAGGCGATCGGATTGCTACAATCTCTCCATAGTTGAATAAAGTTGAGCTTAGTGCTATTTAATTTTATTAGTTAGAAGAAGTAGGGTTGGCGCAATACAAGGAGTAAGGGTCGTTGTAATTGTGATGAGTTGGTTTGGTTCGTTCTGTTTGTTCTTTTCGCGCTTTGCTTTCACAATATTCCTCTAAATTAAGACCTATTGTGTATTCTTCTGTTGCTCTACCATATTTTGATCTGTTTTCTTGAAGTCTTTTAATAGAGTAAGAACATACCCAGCGAAATACTGGATAAACGTCTTTTCTAGTATTTAATAAAATTGGTTTTCCTGGTACAATCTCATCCTTAGCAGTTTTATCATAAGTTCTTTTTGCTATAGCTTCTTGCTCCATTTGGCTTCTAATTTTATCATCTTTGCATACTCCTTTCATATTAATTTTTTCTTCGTCATATGATTCGGTAATAAAGTCAGTAAACAAGGGATTAATCTCTACACTAATACTCTTAGAAGTTGATAACTTGTTATCTTTTTTTATTTCATAATTACAATTAAAGGGTAGCTGCTGTTTATCTTTATTCTCTTCATCTTTTACGGCTGATATATTCCCTATAGATTCATTTCCATCTTTTTCTAACTCTAGACTTTCTTTTATTTTATCGTTAAACAAATTACAAATCTGAGTTGAGTTTATTACTTCTTCTTCTTTAGAAGAAATTCGAGGTATTATTAAAATTTCTCGAGGAGTGGAAGAGATAATATTGTCTCCTCCTTTTATTTTATAGTTACAAGTAAATGATGGTTCTTCGTTAGTTTCACTTTTTTCGTTAGTTTTCCACGAAGTGGAGCCTACTATTAATTCATTAATTCCTAAATTAACTTTTGTAGTGTATCCTTCACAGACTTTTGTCAAAAAGTTAGAATCAGTATTTGAGGCATTTTGAGGATTTATAAACTGAAAAACACTAAGCCCAGACAAGGATAATAAGAAGGCAGTGAGTAAGTTACCTATTATGGGATGCCTAGATGCATATTGAAAGATAAGAGGATTAGTTAGTGATCTTATAACTAAATCTGGGAGTTGTTCAAAAGGATTGGGATTATTGGGTGGAGTAGGAGTATTAGACATAGATTTACATTGGTTGTTGGAATTATCTAAGTTGTTAGAGAAGCAACGCAAACAAGTTTATTGTGATGGTAGGCAAAATATTACCATCTCTAAATAAATAATTAGCAACTTTTAATCAGCAATAAATCTATCAAATTCGTCATTATATAATAGAAAAAAATTTGATTTTTAAGCAAATTAAAAATTGTAGAATTCTTTAATGTTGACATCCTCCATACATTAATTTGGAGTACTAAATGAGTATGTGGGCTTCCCAAACTCACAGATGGGTATTCCTACTTCATTTGTCACATCTACGATGCCCAGTCGCTCGATAACGATACCCCTAGAGTCAATTTGACTGCGAGTCGTGTATAAAAATGATAAGATTAGAAACTTTACCTGTTAAAACATTGGAAAAGTGATATATCAATGCAATTAACTGAGAAAATTCTAGAGATAACTACAGTAGCTCAATATAGATTCCAGAAATCTAAATGAGAAGGCACTCCAAACAGGCTAAAATCAGTACTGACTTTAAATAAAGTTATAATAAGCACTTATGTTTCAGATCGGCAATAGTTCCAATGGTAAGCTAATGAGCATTTAAGTTGCATAAAAGCAGGGATAGAGCCGCTTACTAGAAGCGAATCGATCTGGAAAAATGAATGACGATTAGCTTACCAGCACAATTTTGCCGTTAACTTAACTTGGGAATGTACTCAGAGGGGTATTAACAGGAGATAATAATAAACTCACACCACCCTTAGCTGTTGTCCCATCAACCATTACAGAACTTGTTCTGGCTTGGTTTAGGTAATTCACTTCACAGTTATAGGGTCGAATTTTGCAAGTAGTTCTGAACCAAATCATGAAAACATCTACCAATTTGCGAGCTAGTCTGGACTATTACTACCAGCAAATCAAAACGATCATTCTGACTCGGCAGAATCCGATTACTGGTTTGTTACCTGCTAGTACAGCGATTACAGCCCACGGCGATTATACCGACGCCTGGGTGCGAGACAACGTTTACAGCATTTTGGCAGTTTGGGGTTTAGGACTTGCATACCGCAAAATTGACGACGATGAAGGACGCACCTATGAACTAGAACACAGTGTTATCAAACTGATGCGCGGGTTGCTCTTTGCAATGATGCGACAGGCTCATAAAGTAGAGACATTTAAACATACTCAGTCGCTACTGGATGGACTGCACGCCAAATACAATACTGCAACTGGTGACATTGTTGTTGGTGATGACGAATGGGGACATTTGCAACTTGATGCCACATCTATATTTTTGCTGATGTTGGGGCAAATGACGGCTGCGGGATTGCAAATAATTTATACGATTGATGAAGTGAATTTCGTCCAAAATTTGGTTTACTACATTGGACGAGCTTACCGCACACCAGATTACGGCATTTGGGAACGTGGTAATAAAATTAATCGTGGTAGTGCTGAGTTAAATGCCAGTTCCGTAGGTATGGCAAAAGCTGCTTTAGAAGCTATCAATGGACTGGATTTGTTTGGTGTGCATGGTAGTCAAGCATCAGTGATTCATGTGCTACCAGATGAAATTGCCCGCGCCCGGATTACCCTGGAATCATTATTACCGAGAGAATCTGGTTCTAAAGAAATTGATGCGGCGTTGTTAAGTATTATTAGTTATCCTGCCTTTGCAGTGGAAGATTTGCAATTACGCGATCGCACCTTAAACGATATTATCAATAAACTCGCAGGAAAATACGGCTGCAAACGCTTTCTACGCGATGGACACCAAACCGTTTTAGAAGATAATCATCGTTTGCACTACGAACCGTGGGAACTCAAGCAATTTGAGCATATTGAATGCGAATGGCCGTTATTTTTTACTTATTTAGTTCTCGATGGATTATTTCGCGGCGAGCAAGAACAAGTTAAAAAATACCAAGAGCTTTTAGAATCATTACTCATAGAACAAGGTGGTTTACGTTTACTGCCAGAACTTTATTATGTTCCAGCCGAAAACATAGAAGCAGAAAAGTTAGCACCCCAAACGCAACCACGTTTGCCCAATGAAAATGTTCCCTTGGTGTGGGCGCAAAGTTTATATTTTCTCGGTCAAATGTTGAGTGAAGGGTTACTGGCAATTGGTGATATTGACCCTTTAGGAAGACATTTATGTGTGGGAAAACAGCGCGAATCTTTAGTACAAATTGCTTTATTAGCAGAAGATGAAAATTTACAGAATAAACTAGAAGTTCACGGAATCGAAGCACAAACTCCTACTCAAGTAGAACCGATTCAGGTGAGAAAAGCTGGAGAATTTTCCGCTATTTATACCCAAATTGGACGTAACGATAAACTTGGTTTAACTGGGCGGCCAGTGCGGCGGCTGCGGAGTTTAACAACATCGAGAATCTTTCGGATTAGCGGTGAAACAATTGTATTTTTGCCTTCATTCTCAGACTCTCAACAGTTTTACTTAACTCTTGATTACCATTTTCTGCTGGATCAAATTAGAAGCGAACTCGCTTACATTCAAAAATATTGGAGCGATTTAGGTCGTCCTACCTTGACTTTAATGTTGACGCACACCATGTTAGAAGCAGGTTCGGAAGCATTACTGGAATTGATGCAAGAACTGAAAGATGGTGTTTGTAACGGTGTGCGGGTGAAATTAGGGCGGCTAAATCAGCTAATGCTGACAGCTGGAATCCAAAGAATTGATTTTCTACCCAATGCAGAATTTTCGCGATCGCCAGTGAAAAATGCTAGTCCACGTTGTTATCATTTGGCTTATCATCCTGAGAAAAACTGGCGCTTAGGACATACCCAAGAATTTCAGATGGAGTGTGAAACCAACTTCGGATTATTACTTTCTTATTTACGCTCATCAGAAAATATCTACGAGCAAATCGAGTTATTGCAAACTTTAACTCGCTTGCAAGGAATGGAATTTGATACAGGGTATGGCGGCCCAGGATATCTTGTCACCGTAGGCGATTTACTTGATGAAGTTTACACCAAAGCTGGAGATTTAGGTATTTGGGCAGTAGTGCGCCGGGCTGCGGGGTTACGGCAAATGGTTGATATTAGCCTATCAGATGCAGTAACGAGTATTTTGGTGCGGGGTAAGCAAATTGCTGTGGGTAAAGCTTACAGTGAAGCGTCCTTGATTAGCGTACCCATGTCTCACGATGAAATTGCCGATAAAATTAATCATTTTTGTCGTGAAGATATACGCGATCGCGTCCTCACTCAAGAGATTTTAATCTATGTTGGCATCTTAATTCGCTCAGAACCCGAACTATTTCAGGGACTACTAACGGTGAGAGTCGGCTATCTCATCTTATTGATAACCAGCGAACTAGCGCAGGAATTACACGTCACCCAAGATGAAGCATACGATTACTTAATGCAACTTTCACCCTTTGAAGTTAAAGTGCGCTTGCGTCAGGTATTAACTGGATATACTGGCATGAGTAACCTATTGCGCCAGCAAGAATCACTGCACGTCAAACAAAAAGAAAGCGATATTGCTTGGGTGGTGTTACCAGGAATAGGAGAAGGAATAGAAGTTCCGCCGGGTGGTTGGCGACGGTTCCGCCAAGCCGAAGGTGCGACGGGGCGTGTACCAAAAGAATTTTTTAAGCAAGTTTGGCTATTAATGCAACATTGCAAGGGTCTAGTAATTGGGGATAAACTAGAGCGCCGCAATCGTTTAGATAGTGAGATAATGTTATCGGAAATGACAGCAGGAGAAAGAAATTTTGCTCTGTTAGTCGAGCATTTGCTGAATAAAATTGAAGCTCCAGAATACCGCCAAGTTAATATTGAAGCATTAATAGAATTAAGTGCGATCGCAGCTAATAATCCCAAACTGCAAATTGAAGAATATATTGTATTGGATGTGTTAATTGGACATGCAGTACGATTGGCGTGGCTAGAAAATCATAATCATCGCAGCGATCGCTATGATGAGGATAAAGCGAGTGCGTGGCGATCGTTTTACAATACTTCTCCTAGAGATTGCGCTAGTTATATTTTGAAGGCGTTCAGGTTCTTGACGGAATTTGTGAAAGATTTTTAAACGCAGAGGATCGCAGAGGATGAGAGAGAATAAGTTGAGTGGGGTGATTATTGGTTGTGCGATGAGGGTGCATACTGCTTTGGGGCCTGGTTTGTTGGAGTCGGCTTATGAGGAGTGCTTAGATTATGAGTTGAAGAAGGCCGGGTTGAATGTTGGTAAGCAAATCCATTGCCTTTGGTTTACCAAGAAGTGAAATTGGAATGCGTTTATCGATTAGATTTGATTGTTGAAAACCAAATAGTTGTAGAGATTAAATCTGTAGAATCCTTCCACCCCATTCACTCCGTCCAACTCTTAACCTATCTCAAACTAGCAAACTGTAAACTAGGTCTTCTCCTCAACTTTAACGTCCTCCACCTCAAAGAAGGTATCAAACGCGTAGCCAACAACCTCTAACTCTCCCTCTCCCCCCTCTCTCTCTCCGCGAACCTCTGCGCTTCCCTCCGCGTTCCTCTGCGTTAAAAAAAAATACCCCCACCTCACATCCCAAAAGCAGGGGTTTCATTAAAACTACTTAACCGAAACAGCATCAACATCAACAGTGCTTGCACTAGAGGTAGAACCCTCAGCAGTATTAGATGCTTCAGTACCCATCTCACCCTTACGAGCTTTCCAGCCCTCAATTACTAGCCCAGACACCTCAGAAACTAGCAGAGTCAAAAGGAAAACATCATCAATCTGTCCCACAACGGGTATAAAATCTGGAAGAATATCAAATGGGCTGACCAAATAGGTGAGTGTTCCTAAAATTACCCACCAACGGTACTTCGGGTTACGAAGCACACTGCGATACCAGGTGTAAAGCGATTCGATTGAAAATTTCATATTTTGAACCTCCAGTTATCTTTTATTTTGACAAATTATCCTAAAAACTTCCGGTGCGAATAACCGCCCTAGTTAGTATGGAAGACGCTACTCGTAATCTGTCATCAAATACCTATTCTGTTATTTTCCATAAGAGTTTAATACCGCAAGGGTTTGATAATTACAACGTCTAGTGATTGTAGTAATTCGGAATTATGGCAATCCAGCAGCAAGTTTGTCCAGCAGCTAAGTCAAATACCCCATACTTGCAGTGTCTTTTTAGCTTTTCAGTAAATTTATATTTTGGAAGTCCCTCATTTTGCATTAATCTCTACAATTAAAATGCCTTAGCACATTTGCTTTAGTCATGGAGGGAGGAAACTTAAACAGTGGATATTTTAGATTTATTTTATAAGGGCGGGCCAGCAATGTGGCCTCTGCTTGTTCTATCGGTTCTGTCTTTGAGTGTGATTTTTGAGCGTCTATGGTTTTGGTTGCGAATTTTGACTCAGGAAAAGCAAATAGTCAATCGCATCCTGGATGCTGCCCAGGATAATTGGCAAGTAGCTGCGGACATTGCAAGACAAGCAAGCCATCAGCCTGTCGGGCGTTTTCTCTACGCCCCTTTACGTTTAGCGAAAAGTAATGCGGAAACCTTTCGACTAGCACTTGAGTCCACAGCCGAAGATGAATTGGCTGGGATGCGACGGGGCGAAAAACTTTTAGAAGCCGTGATTGCCCTCGCGCCGTTGCTGGGATTGTTAGGTACCGTTTTGGGACTAATCCAGTCTTTGCGCTCAATTCGGATTGGCGACTTGGGAACTGAATCTACCGCCGGAGTAACTACTGGTATTGGTGAATCCTTAATTAGTACGGCAGCAGGGCTAATAGTTGCCATTATTAGTTTGGTATTTTATCGCCTATTTCAAAGTTTTGTAGTCAACCAAGTCAAAGTTTTTCGGAAGGCAGGGAATGAAATGGAATTGCTCTACCACCAGTCCCCGCCTGACTTTAGTAATAGTACATCAGTAATTGTGCGGGAAAATTTCACCCCACCCCGCAAGCCAGGAAAGAGTAGATTGCCTGAACCACCTGAACCCCCGAATTTACCTAATTAGTCAAGAATTCAACCCTCAAACCAGGCGTTTAAATTGAGAAAATGAAAGTTAATCTACATACCCCAATTGAAGAAGTCCAAATTCAAATCATCCCTTTAATTGATGTTGTTTTTTGTATTCTGACGTTTTTTTTGTTAGCGGCACTGCAATTTACCCGACAACAGGCAATAAATGTTGATTTGCCCAAAGCCAGCGCCAGTTCAGTATCTGGAATAACATCACAGAGTGGAAGTCTGATTGTAACTATCGATGCCGTTGGCAGTACTTACATAGAAAAACAGCCTGTAAAACGGGACGATTTGGGAGTGGCGTTAAAACAGTATCTCCAAGCAAACCCTAATGGGGTTGTGGTGCTGAATGCTTCACGGACAGCAATTTACAATGATGTTATTGAAACATTAGACTTGCTACGGCAAGTAGGAGGCGATCGCGTTTCTTTAGGAATTATTCCTGGCCCATCTCAACCACCCGCAAACTTACTCAACCAGCCTAATATCCCCTCTTTCCCAATCGATCCTGGTGCTGCACCGATACCCACAACTGCACCATTTCCAGGAATCAATCCCGAAGGGAATCTTGCCCCTAAATTTCCCTTAGCACCTGATCCTGTACCTCTTCCTGGCGTAAGTCAGCCACCAACTGGGCAAGGCATCAATCCTATCAACCCTGGTATTTCCAACCCACCAGCATCTCAAGCGCCTGTACCACCCAAACAACCCCAACCTCCTCTTAAAAGATGAGATAGGGGTATGGGGGATGGGGCATGGGGCATAGGGCATAGGGCATTGGTATTTCTACCCCTGCCTCCTCTGCCTCCCCTGTCTCCTTATCCCCAATCCTAAAGATATCTAAAACAAAATTCAGTTAGCAATAACATTTCTGGTAATTTACAAATAATTGGTTGAGCTTTAAAGATTTTTCCACCGATAAACTAAAGTAATTTATAACCAATTGCCATTCACGTTTCAGGGGTTGTGGCATGAATTTCGTGACGCTTTTAATTGTTTGGGTAGTAACAGCTATCAGCTTGTTGATAATTAGTAAATTACCTTTAGGAGTTGAAATTGATACTCCTGGTAAAGCCTTTCTTTCTGCCGCAGTGCTTGGTATCGTGACGGCAATAGTCAGACCGATTTTAAGTATCGTTTTTGCAGTACCAAATTTACTCACCCTGGACTTGCTATCCGGCATTTTCACATTTATGATTGCCGTAGTTTGTTTTAGTATTGCTGCTTGGTTAGTAGAGGGCTTTCGCTTGCGTTACGGTATTTGGAGTGCTGTTATTGGGGCATTTACGCTGACTATAATTAACAGCTTAATCTATAAGTTATTGGGCGTCTAAAAATTAAAAGTTAGGAGTTGTTCATAACTCCTAACTTTTAATTTTTATCTACCATCTACCATCTCCTAACTATTCGTTAGAACTTGGCGGAGCAACGGTGATGGTTGATTGTTGTTTACGTTGTTCGCGTTTTTTGCGATCGGCTGAGAGCATATCTGCCATCACCACCAGTGCTTGCGCCATCTTCTCTAGGTTAGAACGGTATAGCTCCAAATCCTTGTTGAGTTTATCATCAGAAAGGTGCAAGCCAGCAGCGATCACTTTTAGCGCCTCCGTGAGTTGCTTTTCATCTTTGACTAATTCGGGATCTGACTGTTCCAATAATGAAAATACACCAATTGCGAACAAACGGTTGTATTTAAAGTTAGGATTGTTGGCGATCGCTTGCAGTTGTGCTTGCAAGTCAGCATCTCGATCTAAGTAAGTAGTCTGGCCCAGCCACGCAATTAAATCTTTAACTGGCAAACCTTTAGCTACAGCTTGCAATCTTTCAGCATCCTGTCGATAATGTTGCGGATCTTGTTCTATACCCCGACATAGGGCGTTAAAAATTGATTCTTGATCCCGTTCTGGTTCATAGCCTTGCATGAAGCGGTCAAAAGTAGTGACGACGCCCAAGGCATAAATTGGATTGTAGCTAAAATCGATATTTACTGACAGCAGATGCATTTCCACCATCAATTCTTCTACTACTCGACGATAAATAGTGTTAATCGGACGAGTGTGAAGATTGTAAAAAGTTCGTTTTGTATCAGAGACAGTACGGACGTTATTCACAAAGAAAATGTTAAGGGCAACGTATCTCTATTTTCTCGCTTAAAGGCTACTTTGCCAAGTTTAGCTTTTGACTGGTGACGGTTTCATTTACAATATAGACAAATCAAAAGTATTTTATAAGCTGGTAGCCACAGGGGATAAGACGGTTTATTCCAAAAAAACTAGCCAAAAATTTTTATCCTTAATGATTCGTTTATTGCATTTATGAACTTCTCGCCACAGTTAATTGCTTTAGGTGAGTACCTAGCTGGTGAATTTGATAATCAGGAACAAGCCATAGCAGAACCAGCTTGGTATGTCCACCTGTGCCTGTGGCAAAGACCAGTTAATCTGTTTACAGAAGATAGCATCACACTGTTTGCCGAACAGGCTAACGTCATTAACCGAGATCAACCTTACCGTCAGCGAATTATGCGGTTGCGCCAGTGCAGCAACTCTGATGCATCTCTGGAAGTACAATATTATATGCCTCAAGATCCAGATGCATTAAGAGGCGCAGGTAATAACCCTGCTCTACTGAACACACTGACACCCGAACAATTAGATTTACTACCAGGTTGCATCCTAACAGTTACGCACGAAAGACAAGCAGGCGATCGCTATAAGTTTACTGCTACCCCACTACCAGAAAATCGTTGCAGCTTTACTTATCTTGGAAATAGCATCTTTGTTTCTTTGGGATTTGAAGCCACTGCGATAGAATTTCACAGCTACGACAAAGGAATTGATCCAGCAACTGGAAAAGCAACTTGGGGAGCGATTATGGGGCCTTATCGCTACACCAAGCAAAATCAGTATTTAATAAAATAAACTGATGAATCATAAGTTACGAGTTATGAAGTTTCAATTAACTCCTAACTTCTAACTCTTTTTTAGCTAGCGATGCTACGAGGTACACCTTCTAAAGCTTCCTCTTCTGTTTCAAAGATTTCAAAGACAGTATCCATCATCGTTACTTCAAACACGAGTTTGGCTTCTGGGTGTACATTGCAGATGCGGAAACTGCCCTTAACTTTATCAGCATCACGCATTCCAGCCACCAAAGACGTAAGACCAGAACTATCAATAAAATTTACCTGAGCCAGATTTACAACTACATGGCGGCTGAGTTTGGAAATACACTCCTGTAATTTCAGGCGGAATTGCCAAGCAGTGGTAATGTCTAAGCGACCTGTTGGCGTCAGGACAATAACGGTATTTCCGTCTTGGGTTGTATAACTTTTTTGCTCTATATGAATCACTAAAGCCCTCCCCGTGGCATTTCTCTTAAAATTAGCTACTTACAGAATTGTCTAATGCTGTCACTTGAGATTAACAAGCTATAGCTAAAACTGTCACCTTTTTCTGCTAAGTGCTTACCTTTGGTAGTTTAACTCACCAAAATAGTACTGAGTAGTAAGTTTAAATGGGGAGTGGAGAGCAGGGAGCAGGAAGCAGGGAGAAGATTTTTCCCCTCTGCCCCCCGCACCCCGCCCCCCTGCCTCTTTTCCATACCCAATCCCTAATCCCCAGTTCCTATTGAGGTGATGTCCAGTTGATCCAATCTTGAGGCTTAAGGAAAGTTTCATACAACTCGGCCTCGGGGGAATTGGGTTCTGGTTGATAGCCGTATTCCCAGCGCACTAAGGGTGGTAAAGACATGAGAATTGATTCAGTGCGTCCGTTAGTTTGTAGACCAAAAATAGTGCCTCGGTCATAAACCAAGTTAAATTCTACATACCGTCCCCGGCGGTAGAGTTGAAAATTTCGTTGGCGATCGCCATACTCCATCCCATTGCGCCGTTCTACAATTGGTACGTAGGCTGGTAAAAATGCTTTGCCACAGTCTTGCACAAAGGCAAACAAATCTTCCCAATTGCGGGTTTCTGGTGTTCCCACCTGGTTGCTATAAGTAGCCGCTTCCCCATTGGGATTTGGCCCACGATATAGACCACCTTGACCATCTTGGTAATCGAAAAACAGACCACCTACACCCCGTGTCTCATCACGATGCTTGAGGTAAAAATATTCGTCACACCACCGCTTAAATACTGGGTAATACTCTGGGTGGTGTTGGTCACAAGCTTGTTTTAATGTTTTGTGTAGATGTGCTGCATCTTCAGCAAAAGGGTAATAAGGCGTCAAGTCAAGACCGCCACCAAACCACCAAACTGGCCCCGCTTCAAAGTAGCGATAATTTAGATGAACTGTGGGTACATAAGGATTGTGAGGATGTAACACCATTGAAGTACCCGTAGCATAGAAGCCATGCCCTGCGGCTTCCGGGCGTTGGGCTAAAATTGAGGCTGGCAAGTGGGAACCCCAAACTTCAGAAAAATTTACACCTGCTTGTTCAAATATTGCACCTTCTCGCAGCACGCGCGATCGCCCTCCACCTCCTTCTGGGCGTTCCCAACTATCTTCATGAAACTTACCCACACCATCTAGTTTTGCCAATGATTCGGAAATTTCGTCTTGCAGTTGTTTCATAAACTGACTGACTCTAGTCTGAGCGTCAGGTACTGGTAAAGACTTGAATGATTCTGCTGGTACAGTTGGTATTTGCGAGTTGGTCAACATAGATTCCCGAACCTAAATTACAATTTCTAGAAAGCCACAAATTTCTTATCTTAAAATTTGGGGGAAATACGCGCCAACAATCAAGCTCTATTTGCCCAACCCGCTTTTTCTTACTGGTTAAGCATTTATACGATTGATGGGCATCACTAGAGTTATTTTCCCTCAAATACGTATAGGCTTGTATATTGACTGAGTTTTTTTTGAAATTCTTAATTGGAACATTCTGGTATAAACAGTAGACTTTAGTCGTAACCTGGAAGTATCAAGGGTTTGACTGGCCTGTTAAAAGCTTCTTTGCCTTATTATGTTGGCTGTTGGCGTCTTTGCCGAATCGTAGCTGGCTATATTTAAAGCATTTCTGAGAAAGTTTTAATTTAGGATTTAAGCATAGTTGCCCACAATACCAGAGTTACCAGAAAGTGTCTAGCGAGGAGGAGGATTAGGAAAATGCAATATTGGTTATCCAAATTCATCCACCGCAAACGTCGTCGGTTTTGCGCTTCTCTGGTGCGAACGTATAGAGAGATTAGTTCTGCCTCTGTAGATGAACTGTGGCAAAAAGTCGCTGACTTAACGGATGTTTCCTGGCATCCACTACTTAAGAGTACTAACGTACCCTACGGATTAGTACCCAAACCAGGATTGATTTTTCATGCTGTAACACGCTTTTCACCGATTCCCATCCGTATTTTTGTGGAACGCGTCAATCATAAAGAGATGCTGAGTATCCGAGTGCTGGCGATTCCTGGGATAGAGGAACGGGTAACTTATCAAGTAGAGTCAACGGTTTGTGGTACTTGCCTGTCTTATTCTGTAACGCTACGCGGATGGTTATCGCCCCTGATTTGGTCTTTATCCCGTCCTTATGCAGACCGCGTAGCACGGTCTTTAGTAGAGGCGGTAGAAAAGACGGCATTGCCAGCGGTATCTGGTAAGAAAAAATCTCTTAATGACAGTTGTTTTGATTTTTAGGCAAAGGGGATTGGGGGCAAGAAGAATAACTTATGGCTAATGACTAATACCCAATTCCCAATACCCAAAGAAAGTTAAGATTCTATTAGGTAATAATGCCATTTACTAAGTTTTATTACGGCAGTAACAGTGAAAACACTCAGCTGACCTTGCTTAAGAAAGCGTCTAGTTAATAGCTAAGATGTTCTCCGCAACTGTATTTATTCATTTTGAATTTGAATTTTTATGTACGATGTTCTCGATTCTCGCTCTGTCTTAGAAGTATTGCGACCAGTGGAAGACCCAGAACTCCGCAAAAGTCTGGTGGAACTGAATATGATTCGTAACGTGAAAACTGACGGTGGCAAGGTTAGTTTTACATTGGTGTTGACTACTCCCGCCTGTCCTTTACGTGAATTTATTGTTGAAGACTGTAAGAAAGCTGTCAAAAAGCTACCAGGCGTTATAGATGTCAGTATAGAAGTGACGGCAGAAACACCGCAACAGAAAAGTTTGCCCGATCGCACTGGTATTTCTGGGGTGAAAAATATCATTGCTGTTTCCAGTGGCAAAGGTGGCGTTGGTAAAAGTACGGTAGCGGTGAATGTAGCAGTGGCTCTAGCCCAAACTGGAGCGAAAGTCGGCTTGCTAGATGCTGATATCTATGGCCCCAATGACCCCACCATGCTAGGTCTAGCTGATGCCCAAATTTCAGTACGTTCCACTGAAACAGGTGACATCCTAGAACCTGCTTTTAATCACGGCGTCAAATTAGTTTCAATGGGCTTTTTGATTGACCGAGATCAGCCAGTAATTTGGCGGGGGCCGATGCTCAATGGTGTAATTCGCCAGTTTCTCTATCAAGTGCAATGGGGAGAACTGGATTATTTGATTGTAGATATGCCACCGGGAACAGGCGATGCTCAGTTAACTTTAACCCAAGCAGTGCCCATGGCAGGGGCGGTAATTGTCACTACACCGCAAAACGTAGCCCTGTTAGATTCTCGCAAGGGATTGCGGATGTTCCAGCAGATGAATGTCCCGGTATTGGGAATCGTAGAAAATATGAGCTATTTTATACCCCCCGATCAACCAGATAAGCAGTATGACATCTTTGGTTCCGGTGGTGGTTCTAAAACAGCTGCTGAATTGGGAGTGCCACTGTTGGGGTGCGTACCTCTAGAGATTTCCACACGAGTTGGCGGTGACAGTGGTGTGCCGATAGTTGTCGGTGATCCAGATTCAGCTTCAGCAAAAGCATTAACTGCGATCGCTCTTACCATTGCTGGTAAAGTATCAGTTGCTGCCTTGACATAATTAATTTTAATTTCAATCTTCTTCCTGGGCTAGAGCTTGGGAATAATAGGGATTGGGGATTGCGGATAAGGGAGATGAGGAAGCAGGGGAGACAAGGGGACAAGAGGTGAGAACTTGAAACAAGTCTTTCCCCTTGTCCCCAATTCTCCTTGTCCCCATGCCCAATTCCCAATGCCCAACACTTAAATCTAAAAGCTAAAATCTAAACTGGCAAAATGTTATTAAAACGATCGCTCCCCAAAATTCGCTGGAAGTCTTGGGTTAAGCCCTGGCAGAATGTAGATTGGCTATTATTTTGTTTGCCAATTGCTGTCAGTATCTTTGGTGGACTCATGATTCTCAGTACGGAACTGAAGCAGCCAGTAACTGACTGGTGGTGGCACTGGATGGTAGCGGGTATCGGCGTGCTTATAGCCCTGTTTTTATCTCGTATCCGTTATGAAGTTTTAATGCAGTGGCACTGGGTAACATACGCACTAACGAACTTCAGCTTAATTGCTGTGATGATTGCTGGCACTAGCGCCAAAGGGGCACAGAGGTGGATTCCTATTGCTGGTTTCAATGTCCAACCCTCTGAATTTGCCAAAGTCGGCATGATTATCACCTTAGCAGCTTTGCTACATAGGCGTACAGCTTCTAACCTCGAAGGTGTTTTCCGCGTTCTGGCAATCACCGCTATACCTTGGGGATTAATATTTTTACAGCCAGATTTAGCAACATCACTGGTATTTGGTGCGATCGTTTTAGGAATGCTGTACTGGGCAAATGCTAACCCAGGCTGGTTAATTCTGATGATTTCTCCTGTGGTTGCCGCAATTTTGTTTAGTATTTCTTGGCCTTTAGCAGAGCCGATAGTTTTATTCAAAGAACTATCTTTTGGCCCATTAGGGATAGTTTGGTCAGTGGTGATGGCTATTGTGGGCTGGCAAACTCTTCCCTGGCGTCGATTTGGTTTAGGTGCTATCGGTGCATGGACTCTTAATATACTAGGTGGCGAATTAGGAGTCTTCGCTTGGAACCATATTTTGAAAGAATATCAAAAAGATCGGCTAACTGTATTCATGAACCCCGATCACGATCCACTCGGTGCTGGATATCACCTAATTCAATCTCGCATTGCTATTGGTGCTGGTGAAATTTGGGGATGGGGTCTGTTCAAAGGGCCAATGACGCAACTGAATTTTGTACCTGAACAGCATACAGACTTTATTTTCTCCGCAGTGGGGGAAGAATTCGGTTTTGTTGGTTGTTTAGTAGTGCTGTTTGTCTTCTGCTTAATTTGCTTCCGTCTACTGCATATTGCCCAAACCGCCAAAGATAACTTTGGTTCCTTGTTGGCTATTGGGGTTTTATCCATGATTGTGTTTCAACTAATTGTGAACGTTGGGATGACAGTTGGTTTAGCGCCTGTGGCAGGCATTCCCCTACCTTGGATGAGTTATGGGCGTTCTGCTATGCTGACCAACTTCATTTCCTTGGGAATAGTAGAATCGGTAGCAAATTTTCGACAAAAGCAGAAGTATTATTGATTCGTCATTAGTCATTAGTCATTTGTCCTTTGCTAATGACTTTTCGGGTGATGCTCGTACCTCTCTACGAGACGCTGCGCGAACGCTACCGCTACGCTAGCCTCTCGCGAGTGGGAGAAGACCGCACTGGCTCACCAATGACAAATGACAAATGACAAATGACTATTAACAAGTATTAAGCTATTAAAAGGAAACAAGCGAGGCTAAAAACATGATTCTGCCTGGAGCAACTGTTCGCGTCAAGAATCCCGCAGATACCTATTATCGCTCCGAAGGACTCGTGCAACGGGTGAGTGATGGCAAGGTAGCCGTATTATTTGAAGGTGGTAACTGGGATAAATTAATTACCTTCCGCCTGAGCGAATTGGAACTCGTAGAGACTACAGCCGGACGTAAAAAAGCCAAATAAAATTAGTCATTAGTCATTTGCCCTTTGTCATTTGGCAAAAACTAATGACTAATGACCCTTAAGGGTGACGCTTATGCCTCTCTACGAGACGCTGCGCGAACGCTAGCGCTGCGCTAACGCCAGTCACTCATGGGGGAAACCCCCTTTCTCTACGAGACGCTCCGCGAAGGCGCTAGCCTCTCACGAGTGGGAGAAGACCGCGCTGGCTCACCAATGACTAATGACTAAATTATTATGCGCCTCCCCTTACCACAATTTGCCACTGGCGATCGCCATCCCAATCACATTGCGGAGGTGATTGAGACTACCAGTACTGAATTTTTAGCTCAGTGTTTGGAACCAGAGGATTTGAGCTTTCCTTCTATGCCGCCCTTTGGTAGTTGGGTCTGTTCTGTAGACGAAGAATCGGGTAATCAAGTTTATGCTGTGGTATATTATGCCACTACTATGCCAATAGATTCCGTACACCGGGCCAGAGCTTTGGGGCTGTCATTACAAGACTTACGCGAAGAACAACCCCAGATATTTGCCATGTTGAGAACAGAATTTAGAGCTGCGATCGTCGGATTTGAACTATCTTCGCAAAATCAAAGTTATAACCAAAGAGTATATCAATATCTACCACCCCGTCCCCCGCAAATTCATCAAGCTGTTTATCGATGTGAATCAGAAGCTATCATTAAATTTACTGAAGAACTAGATTTTTTGCGAACATTGCTTTGTATTAACGGTGCGCCAGTCGAGTCTTTGACCGCAGCAGCCATTCGAGATATATACCAGTTACGCAAAGCTGACCGAGAATGGCTAATTAAAGCTGGACGTAGCCTGAGTGTGCTACTCAAAGATGACTACGATCGCTTGCGGTTCATTTTGAGCCAAATCCATCCGTAGGTAGTTAGTTCTTAAACAATTACCTAGTTAGTGTAAGTTAATATTTTTAATTTTTCCTCAGGTGGCTTCTCCATCCATTTATATCGATTAAGCGATGCCCTTAAGGTAATCGCTGTTTTACCATAGCCCCTTCAATTCCTACCTATGGAACTCATATCACAAGTTCTTGTTCTGGAACCAACTTCCCAAGTTCTTGGCAAAGAACCAATTGTTCCCTTTGCTATTTTGCTGGTGGTCATCTTAGTTATACCCATCATGTTTGAGCGACTAAGATTACCAGGATTACTGGGCTTGGTTTTCTCAGGGCTGGTACTTGGTCCCTCAGGCTGGAATCTATTTCAGTCTGACTCGCCGATGATTAACCTGCTATCAGAAATTGGGTTAATTTACTTGCTGTTTGTCGCAGGGCTAGAAGTTGATCTAAAACAGTTTCGCCAGCAAAAAACCCGCGCCTTTGGGTTTGCCAGCTTAACTTTCACTGTACCCCTGGTGATGGGAACCTTACTAGGGCTGATTTTAGGCTATGGCTGGAATACTTCGATCTTAATTGGCTCTTTATTTGCTTCCTATAACCTTTTGGCATATCCCATAATCAGTCGTTTGGGAGTAGTAAACAACGAAGCTGTTACTGTCACCATTGGAGCTAAGATTTTTACAGATATTAGCGCAGTGCTGATCTTAGCTGTTTGTGTAGCTATGGCTGATGATAGGGCATTCAGCTTTGCTGAACTACTCACCTTGTCCGGTCGGTTAACTATTTACTCTGTTGCCGTTGTTACAGGCTTTGATTGGGCAGGCAAAGAATTTTTCAAACGGTCTGGAGACGATGAAGGAAACAAGTTTTTGTTTGTGTTGCTTTCTGTGTTTCTGGCGGCTGTGGGCGCTCAATTGATTGGGATAGAAAAAATTGTTGGTGCTTTTTTAGCGGGTTTGGCGGTAAATGAAGCTGTAGGAGAAGGACTAGTCAAAGAAAAAGTGGTATTTATTGGCAGTGTGCTATTTATTCCCATTTTCTTTGTTGATCTGGGTTTACTGATCAATCTACCCGCCTTTGTGAATAACCTGGACACGCTCAAGTTAACGCTGTTGATGATAATCGGTTTGATTGGCAGTAAATTGGTTGCAGCTTTGTTCACAAAACTGATTTACCGCTATAACTGGCAAGAAATGCTAACCATGTGGTCGCTATCACTTCCTCAAGTTGGTACAACATTAGCAGCAACGTTAGTGGGATACCGGGCTGGGTTGCTGCCACTAGAAGTATTACACAGCGTCATTGTCTTAATGGCTGTCACATCAACCTTGGGGCCGTTGATGACTAGTAGAATAGCTGTTGGTTTGAATTCATCACCAGCCGAAGAGCCAGCACCACCCTTACCTGACCAAAACGCACCAAGAACAAACAGTGCTTTTACTATAATCGTACCTGTGTATAATCCTCACACCGAGCAGTATTTGATTGAAATGGCGGCGTTATTAGCGCGTCAATCTAAGGGCAAAATTATACCACTTGCGATCGCTAATGCTGCTGCTCAGATGGATGCACCTCAGTTAGAAGCTTCTCTAAAACGAAGTGAGCAGTTATTAACTAAAGCCACAGTATACAGTCGAGTATTGGGTATGGCCGCAGAGCCAGTGCTGCGAATTGATGATGCTTTTGCTCAAGGAATTAGCAGAGCTGCTCGTGAACAAAAGGCTAATTTAATTGTTATGGGTTGGGGTAAACGGACTGGGTTGCGAGCGCGTTTATTTGGGAATGTGATTGATGGTGTACTTTGGGCATCCCATTGTCCAGTAGCGGTGACACGTTTAGTAGAATCACCAAAAAAAATTCAGCGTATCTTAGTACCAGTAGAAAACTTAACAGCACCTACATTACAGCCTGTACAATTTGCCCAAATGCTGGCAGAGGCAAATCAGAGCCACATTACTGTACTGAATGTGTGCGATCGCCGCACTAGTTCGAGTAAAATTGCTTGGAGGCGATCGCATCTCTCACTACTAGTATCTAATTTAGCTTTGGCCAATACCCCAGAAATTCAAATTATTGCTCATGAAAATGTTGCCCAAGCAATTTTACAGGCAGCACGATTATATGATTTAGTCGTTTTACCTTTTATACGTAATCGTACTAGCCCTGGAGGATTAGCCATTAGTGATGTCACAACTCAGTTAGCCAGACAACTTACCTGCTCCATTGTCATGCTTGGAGAACCGCAACACACTCAAACCACAAATGTAGTTATGTCTAACACGGTTACCAGCATTACGTCTGCTGTATGATATGAAGCATAGTTAAGTTCACTTACGTGGAATTAGGCTACTCGTTGGTATATTCTGCCAGAAGCATCGCATTGACAAAAATCTTTGCAACAAATGAATCGCCTATAGGAATATACAGATGTACGCTCCTAAAAACTTATGTATTTATAGCAGGAATTTCATTTCGTGAAATGATATGAGCCTCTGCAATTAAATACAAAATGAAATGTTGTTAAATGCGACAACTTGACTATTACAAAAATATCGGTAATGGTAAGACCTTGAAGTGCAAAGAGGTCAGCCTATTTATGCATCCAACTAAAAATAGTAATAACTGCAAAAACACTTTATATTGTTGAAGATTTGATGAATTTTAGGTGGAAAACCGACATTTTTTAGACAATGTTTGTTATTTTTTTACTAGTGAAATTGTTAAGTAACCAAGTAAAAATATAATAAAAATATAACTGTAGGGAAATAGGTAAGTTCAACAACACTTTTTGATTAAACTTTGTTCTTTTTTGAGTTTTGTATTTTGCCCCCAAGCTGGGTAATCTAAAAGTAAGTGCAATAGCTACTGAAAATATTTGTAAGTAACTAGGAAACTATGAGAATTTTGGTGACGGGCGGTGCTGGGTTTATTGGTTCCCATCTCATCGACCGATTAATGGCTGATGGGCATGAATTAATATGCTTGGATAATTTTTACACTGGTCACAAACGGAACATTCTTAAATGGTTAGGTCATCCGTACTTTGAACTGATCCGCCATGATATTACCGAACCAATTCGGTTAGAAGTGGATCAAATTTATCATTTAGCTTGTCCTGCCTCACCAGTACATTACCAGTACAACCCAGTTAAAACCGTTAAAACTAACGTGATGGGAACACTCAATATGTTGGGGCTGGCTAAACGTGTGAAAGCTAGGTTTTTCTTGGCTTCAACCAGTGAAGTATATGGTGATCCAGAAGTTCATCCCCAAACTGAAGAGTATCGGGGTAGCGTCAATCCTATTGGGATACGTTCATGCTACGACGAAGGTAAAAGAATTGCTGAGACACTAGCATTTGATTATTATAGGCAAAATAAAGTTGATATTCGGGTTGTTCGGATATTCAACACCTATGGGCCGAGAATGTTAGAAAATGATGGTCGGGTAGTGAGCAACTTTATAGTTCAAGCCTTGCGGGGTAATCCTTTAACCGTGTACGGTGATGGTTCGCAAACTCGCAGTTTCTGCTATGTTTCCGATTTAGTAGAAGGGTTCATCCGCCTAATGAATAGCGACTACGTTGGCCCAGTCAACCTGGGCAATCCTGGTGAATATACAATTTTACAATTGGCACAAGCTGTGCAAAATATGATTAACCCGGACGCGCAGATTAAATTTGAAGCGCTACCTTCGGACGATCCCCGGCGTCGCCAGCCTGATATCACAAAGGCAAAGACTTGGTTAAATTGGGAACCCACCATTCCTCTGCAAGAGGGATTAAAACTAACAATAGAAGATTTTCGCGCTCGCATTGAAAGCGATCTAAATAATTCAGCCACCTAAGCAGCAGCTAGCGTTGCTCTAAATTTTCATGCAGGCTCGCCCTATCGGTACCTAGTATGCTTATTGGCTGAGTTTACTGCCAGTGTCCAAGTGTCATCTTGATACTTCTTTTTGAAGACTAACCCCAAAAAAAGTGAGGATTTAAAAAATGCGTGTTTGCGTGATTGGTACTGGTTACGTTGGTTTAGTTACAGGTGCTTGCTTGGCTCATATTGGGCATGATGTAATTTGCGTAGACAACAACGAAGAAAAAGTTAAGTTAATGAAGTCTGGGCAGTCGCCAATTTTTGAGCCGGGACTTTCAGAAATTATCCAGTCTGCCATTCAAACAGAGAAAATTCATTTTACTAGCGATCTCGCTGCTGGAGTTTCCCACGGCGAAATTCTGTTTATTGCTGTGGGAACGCCACCTTTACCCACGGGTGAAAGTGATACTCGTTATGTTGAAGCTGTAGCCCGTGGGATTGGGGAAAATCTCAACGGTGGTTATAAAGTCATAGTGAATAAATCTACAGTACCCATTGGCTCAGGTGACTGGGTGCGGATGCTTGTTCTAGATGGTGTTGCTGAACGGCAGAAAATATTAGTACCCGCAGGAGGGGTTCCGAGTAATGAAAAATTACCTGAGTTTGCAGCCGAGTTTGATGTAATTAGCAATCCAGAGTTTTTGCGCGAAGGTTCGGCAGTTCACGACACCTTCAACCCCGATCGCATTGTACTAGGAGGCAATAGTCAAAGAGCAGTAGCCTTAATGCGGCAACTTTATGCCCCAATTGTGGAACGCAAGTACGCTGAGGATCAATCTTTACCCCCTGTGCCAATTCTGGCAACAGACCTGAGTTCGGCGGAGATGATTAAATACGCCGCTAATGCCTTTTTAGCCACTAAGATTAGTTTTATTAACGAAGTTGCTAATATTTGCGATCGCGTCGGTGCTGATGTCACCCAAGTAGCTAGAGGTATCGGTCTAGACTCCCGTATTGGTAACAAATTTTTACAAGCTGGTATTGGTTGGGGTGGTTCTTGTTTCCCCAAAGATGTCTCCGCCCTGATTCACACTGCTGATGATTATGGCTATGAAGCTCAATTACTCAAAGCTGCTGTCAGTGTCAACGAACGCCAGCGATTGATTGCTTTAGAAAAACTCCAAAAAGTTCTGAAAATTCTCAAAGGCAAAACAATTGGGCTACTCGGACTGACCTTCAAGCCCGATACTGACGACTTGCGCGACGCCCCAGCCCTCAACCTAATTGAGCAGCTCAACCGATTGGGAGCCAAAGTTAAAGCCTTTGACCCGATTGTTTCTCAAACAGGTTTACGTCATGGGCTTTCTGGGGTGCTAGTAGAAACCGATGCCGAAAGACTAGCTGATGGCTGCGATGCCTTGGTACTTGTCACCGAATGGCAGCAGTTCAGCACTCTTGACTATGTGAAGATGGCAAAATTGATGACCAACCCTGTTATCATCGACGGTCGTAACTTTCTCGACCCTGAAGTAATGATCCGGGCTGGATTCCAATATGTAGGGGTGGGAAGATAGAAAGTTAAAAGTTAGGAGTCATCAATAAAAATTAATTACAACCCATAATCAATAACTCCTAACTTCCTTCAAAACCTAAAGATTTAAACTACCGCCTAGAATACTCTAGGCGGTATTTAATTTGTTTAAAGCTTTACTTTACTTTGTGTTTTTACGTGATAATTTAATGTCAAGCGCTATGTGGAATACGTTCGATTTCAGCATATCCACTGAAAATAAGTTTTTGACCTTCAGTTTCCAATCGATTGAGCCGCATTTTTACTCCATCAAGGTCAAAACGATCCAAATCGACCATATTATCTAAAATTTCTACCAACGCCACACTCAAGGTTTGCGAGATTTCCCTTTGTGCTTCTGGCACTTGATCAAGTTGGATTTTCGGATCTTTGAAAGAAACCCGCCGCCGCCTTTCAATGGCTATAGTTAAAATCATGCTCAGGGGTACGAGTTCGCCATTATTTAAATCTGCTTTTGCTACAAGCTGTAAGCGATTTTCCGGCAATAGCTGTATCTCAACTTCCGTAAAGGAGACTGGTTCACCGCCAGATAATTCTGTCAGTGATGGTACGGTGAGGTTAAGCAGGCGCTTTTTCACCAGTTCCGCGTTAAAGGCTTGGTTTATGCCTGCTTCTGATAAAATTACTTGTGCGACCGCTTGAGTAGGTTGCTTGAGACTGAGTTTGCCACTTAAGACCGAGCCGAAGTCAATGGCAACCGCATCGGTTTCAAAAGACATTTCCTCTACCGCGAAATCTTTCCGAATCACCAAGCCACGACCGCTCATTTTGAAGCTATCAATGCTGCCTTGCAACAGTTTGCTGGAGGGATAGCAGCGCACAAAGACTTCTACTGACTCGCTTTGGGTAAACAGGTGGCGAATCGTTTGGCTGGCGACCGTGTTGAGCATCCGCTCTCCCCAATCTGTGCCTTTAGGATTTTGTAAACCAGTAAGTCCGCCGAACATGTGGTTTTTAGTCTCTAGAAGTTCTTTGTACTTTTGTAACAAACTGTGAAGAATACAGCAAGCGATCCCGTGATTAATTGTACTGATAGGTAGACATAGGATGACTGATGGTTAACATCTTTATGTATTAAATACTACAAAATCATTTAAGTAGGGAGAACGTCGCAGCATTCATAGCATTAGCAATCATACGTTGAAGTTTATGGGCTAAAGACTTTAGAGTAAACACCTATCCTTGAGAGTCAAGTTCGACTTTTAACCAAGCTGCGTAGGCGCGGCCCGTCGTAGACATCGCTTGCCTAACAAAATATATGATTTAAACATCCTGAATCAGCTTTTTTTTGCCATTCATTCAAGACTACATATTATTAAAAATAATAATTTAACTACATGATTATACAATCTTTACCTAATAAATTTATTTCCGCCGTGTTGTACTAGCTTGAGAGATTGGATTAAATAATATGCTTCAAAAAGGTATCGTTTGATACGAGACACCTTGTTGTTCTTGAAATCCATAGAGAATTGCATTACTGCGGTGTGGTATTTTGTATATTGTTACAATCCATCATTTATGCGATTAAAAAGCATTATTTATATTGTTGCAATGTATTAATAGTATTATTATACTACATAGAGGACGGCTGAATCTTTACTAAGTCAGCTTCAACCTCATGGTTTCCATACGTATGCTGAGGTCTTAATGATACGCTCAAATACTGCATTAGCAATATTATTCATGCTAATTTTGATATTATTGTGGATTTATTTAAGGTATAAAACCACGATAATATCAAGATATTTACGTCCTCTGGCAATTTTCGTCATAGTTTCTGTGGCGATCGCTGGTGGAGGTATTGTATCCGCACAAGTAACACCGAACCCAGCACCCCTAAATAACATAACGAGTTTACCACTGCCTACACCTGGAGACCCTAACCCGGCGAACCCACCACTCTTGACGGCAGTGGCTCAACCAAGCAATCTCGCAGACTTTGTTGACGACCAAACAGCTTTACTCAAGCTAGGAAAAGCCCTATTCTGGGATATGCAACTTGGTAGTGATGGCGTTCAGTCTTGTGCTAGTTGTCACTTTCATGCCGGAGCTGATAACAGATCAAAGAATCAAATCAATCCTGGTAGTGGTCTTTTAGAATCGCTGAAAGATATAACTTTCCAGGTAGGTGGTGGTGCAAACTATCAACTCACTGCGGCAGATTTTCCATTTCACAAACTGGCAGATCCTAATGATCGAACCAGTACAGTTATTTCTGACACTAACGATATCGCCTCATCCCAAGGTGTATTTAACAGTGTTCTTAAGAACACTGTTCCGGGTCAAGCAGTGGATTCGACTACATCTGAGCCTGATCCAGACGGCTTTCAAGTCAATGGAATTAATGTGCGTCGAGTTGCGCCGCGTAATAGCCCAACGGTAATTAATGCAATCTTCAACAAACTCCAGTTTTGGGATGGTCGCGCCAAGGAAATCTTCAATGGGGTGAATCCAAAAGGAGCAACAGACCTTAGTGCGAAAGTTTACAAAGCTACAAAACCAAAGGAACTAACTGCTGTTTCCGTTTCACTCAACAATTCCTCTATAGCTTCTTTAGTAACCGGGCCACTATTGAGTGAATTTGAGACATCTGCTGATGGTCGTACCTTACCTCAAATCGGTGCTAAGTTTCTGCGAAAAAAAGGTCAGAAGATCAAAAGCCTTAGACCCTTAGCTAAACAACTTGTAGATCCGCAAGACAGTGTTTTAGGATCTGACAGTCGATCCCGTCAGCCCGGGCTGAAAATCGCATCTTATGATCAGCTGATTCGGAAAGCCTTTAAGAAGCAATGGTGGAAATCAAATTCAATCATTCAAGTTGACAGTAAAGGAACACCAACAATCCTCGCTAAAAATGATGATGGTAATGAGAGTGAGGAAGGACAGACTTTACCTGCCAATCAGTTTTCGCTCAGAGATTGGAATTTCTCTTTATTCTCTGGGTTAGCAATGCAAAAGTATATATCTACTCTTGTGTCTGACAAGACACCTTTTGATCAATTCCAAGCGGGAAATACCAATGCTCTCACCGATCAGGAAAAAAGCGGTCTGAGTGTCTTTGTCAATAATGGGGTTAATGGTGGTGGTAGTTGTAACGTCTGCCATGCAATTCCAGAATTCACCACCGCTTCGGTGAGAAGAACCACAGGAGTAGCTTCAACTGATTCAACTGATCCGCTAATTAATAATCCAACTAACGGCTTCTTCCCTAACTTCGGTGTCACACCTGCGTCAAATGACCCAGGAGCCGGAAAAGACAGTACCAGATCAGTGTTCAAAGCACCTGCCCTCCGTAACATCGGCTTGACAGCTCCATATATGCATAACGGTGGGATGGCAACTCTAGAGCAAGTAGTAGACTTTTACAATCGTGGTCGAGGTGATGACGGTGGACGTAACGCACCAGTATTAAACTTAACCGATACTCAAAAAGCTGATTTGGTCGCTTTCTTAAAAAACGGACTTACTGATCAGCGAGTCCTCCTTGAAAAAGCACCTTTTGACCATCCGCAATTGTTCATCCCCAATGGACATCCCGGCAATCAAAATTCAGTGACTGCCAGTGGCAATACTAATGGAACTCCTACTGCTACAGATCAGCTAGTGGAAATACCCGCAGTTGGTCGTAATGGTGTCACTAATCCTAAGCCAAATTTCTTAGGACTTTGAACTTGAAACTATAAGTATCACTGTCAAACAAGTTATTTTGGACTAAATACAGAGCCAGCGATCGCACTTATTTTACTACCTTTTAAATAAGTGCGATCGCTTCATGAAGTGCTTCTTCTTCAGTTGAACCAAATGCTGAACAGTATTTCAGATCAGGAATATTAGCAATATAGCTATCATCTTCTTCACTATAGAAAATATTAATGTGATAGTGTTTCATCTTTAGCTCAGTATCGCCACCAAAATCCGAAACAAGTCGTTTATGTCAGCAGGAACACGATATAAATTTAGGTCTTAAGTTATTTGTTTACTTTCTCGATTCTAAATTTTAGATTTGCAAGTCTGTCTAATTCAATGCTGGACTTTAGTTGATTGAGAGAGGAACGTTTTAAAGAATAGCCAAATTCAGCCAGTATATCTTCTGGCTCAAATGACATCTCAAAATAGCTTCTAAAAGTGTATGATTGATTTGGTTTAAGAATAGGAATTTTGCTCATAGCTGCGTAATTCATAATTGATTTTTTTAACATACCATCAGATTTTCAAACGGATACTTATTTTTCCAACGGTAAGCATTAAAATCTCTGAAATCTATAGACAAAATTCTTCCATCCCCCAGATGTTCTGCTAAAACTACTAACGAAGCATCGCCCAGATCCATTGGTAAGTTCGCATATTTTTCCATCAGTTCACAAATGCGTTTACCATGATGGGGTTGCAAATCAAAAACCGTAAACGCCCCTAAAAATAAGTTATTAATGAAACTTACTTGGGCATGGTTCCCCATCTTTATTAACAGTAGATAGCAAGTCTCTGTAACGACAGCCCAAGTCGTAATCAGAGGTTCGTTGACATTGGCAAGTACTGTTCTTGCTTGAGTGTGGTACGAGTCATTGCGATTTGCCAATGCTAACCGAAAGCCAGTATCAACGATAACCATACTTAGCTTTTAAACCATCTCTCAAAATTGATTTGTAATTTACAGATAGATCCGAATGTGCCTCACCGCAACCAATAAAGCCTGTTTGGGTGAGCATTGAGAAAGGATTCTTTTGCTCCTGCTGAAGCTGCTGGTAATACAATTCAATAGCAGACTTAATCACATCTGTTACTGCCTGATTAGTCTGCTGTTGAATAAAGGCTAGTTTGTCAGCATACTCGTCATCTAATCGCGCATTAATTCGCATCGCTAGGTTCGTTTGAGATAACATACCTCCTACCTCGCCAACAACTTCCGCCGCAGATTATCTAACGCTGCATTCGCGCTGACATGACGAATTAAAGCTCGACCTCTCACTGTACCAAACTGATACTCAAAACTTGTCACTTCATCTTTTGGCCCAGCTAAACCAATGTAAACTAAACCCACTGACTTCGTATCTGTCCCTCCAGTTGGGCCAGCAATACCAGTAATACTCAATCCCCAAGTTGTTGCCAGGCGAGTTTTTACCCCAATAGCCATTTGCTCTGCAACGATCGCACTTACTGCCCCAAATTTATCTAAATCTTCCTGGTTAACCCCCAATAGTCCAACCTTCACTGAATTGTCATAAGAAATTACTCCACCCCAAAAGTAATCAGAACTCCCAGAAATCTCAGTCAACATTTGCCCTAAACCGCCGCCAGTGCAAGATTCTGCCACCGAAAGCGTTTCTTTTGATGCTCGCAATAACTCACCAACCACGGAAGCGAGAGTATCATTATCAACGCCGTAAAAATCTAGTCCGGCAATTTCTTTAATTTGTTTCTCAATAGGCGCAATTAGGGCTTCTGCTGCTGCTTCTGAAGTTGCTCTAGCAGAAACTCGCAATCTTGTTTCTCCCTTACCTGCATAAGGGGCTACTGTGGGATTTGGTAACTTCAAATAGGAAGAAACTTTTTCAGCCAAAGCAGATTCACTAATTCCCCAGAACTTTAAACTCCGGCTGTAAATAATTTCTTTACCCCAACCTTGATTTTTGAGAAATGGCACGGCTGTTTCTTCCCACATCAGATGCATTTCACTGGGAACGCCGGGAAAGGTAAAAATCGTAATTTCAGGGCGGGGTTGCCAAATGATACCGGGCGCTGTTCCAGTGCGATTGGGGAGAATTTCTGCACCTTGGGGAATTAAAGCTTGCTTGCGGTTACTTGGTGACATAACCCGACCACGTTGGGTGAATTTTTGGGTTATGTCTTCGATGATGTCAGAACGTTCTACTAAGGGAACCTTAAAAAAATCGGCGATCGTTTCGCAAGTGAGGTCATCTGGTGTCGGGCCTAGTCCACCAGTGAAAATGAGAATTTGCGCTCTGGAAATAGCAATTTCTATAACTTGCTTCAACCGTTCTGGATTATCCCCAACCACTGTTTGATAGTAGTGGGGAATTCCGAGTTGCGCTAATTGTTGCGCCAAAAATTGAGCATTGCCGTTGAGGATATCTCCTAGCAGCAGTTCAGTACCAACACAAATAATTTCTGCACTCATTGGATTGGGAAAGGGGAGTGGGGATGGGGGAGCAGGGGGAGCAGGGGGAGCAGGGGAGGCAGGGGGAGAAATAACCAATGCCCCATGCCCCATGCCCCATGCCCAATTATGCTAGTGCTGGTACAGGAATTTCCAGGTGAGAATATAAGGGGAAGCGATCGCATAATGCTGCTACCCTTTGCCGACAATCTTGGGTTACTACATCCGAATCTGGAGAAAGCAGGCGATCGCTAATAATATTTGCAATCTCCGTAAATTCTGCTACTCCCAAGCCCCGTGTGGTCATTGCAGGCGAACCCAACCTCAGCCCACTGGTAACAAATGGCGATTGCGGATCAAAGGGAATAGTATTTTTATTAGCAGTAATATTTACAGTGCTGACTAACTGATCTGCCTGCTTACCAGTTAGATTGACAGAACGTAAATCCACGAGGATTAAATGATTGTCAGTGCCATTTGACACTAGTTTTAAACCCCGGTTTTGTAATTGTTCTGCCAAAGCACGAGCATTTTCAATCACTTGGGCAGAATAGGTTTTAAACTCAGGCTTTAGGGCTTCTCCAAAAGCTACTGCCTTACCAGCAATAACGTGTTCCAATGGCCCGCCTTGGGTGCCAGGGAAAACAGATTTATCTAGCTTTTTACCTAATTCTGCGTCGCTGGTCAAAATTAAACCACCTCTAGGGCCGCGTAGAGTCTTGTGTGTAGTTGTTGTTACTACATGACAATGAGGAATGGGATCAGGATGAAGACCACTAGCAACTAAACCAGCGATATGGGCAATATCGGCAAGTAAGTAAGCGCCGATTTCATCAGTAATACTACGTAACTTTTCAAAGTCAATTATACGGGGATAAGCCGAATAACCACAAATTAGCAGCTTAGGACGCTCCCTCAGCGCCAGCTCCCGAATTTGATCGTAGTCAAGTTGTTCTGTTTGTTCGTTAACGCCGTAGTGGCTAACTTGGAACCACTTACCTGAGACGTTTACAGGTGAACCGTGAGTGAGATGTCCCCCATGAGACAAATCCATCCCCATAATTTTGTCTCCCGGTTCCAACAGCGACAGGAACACTGCAAAATTGGCTTGTGCGCCAGAATGAGGTTGCACATTCGCATGAGCAGCACCAAATATCTGTTTAGCACGATTGATCGCCAGTTGCTCGATTTTGTCGATATACTCACAACCGCCATAGTAGCGTTTACCAGGTAATCCCTCGGCATATTTATTTGTCAGTACTGAACCTTGAGCTGCTAGTACCGCAGCAGAGGTAAAGTTTTCGCTAGCAATCAACTCCAAGTGATCTCGCTGACGCTGTAGTTCGTCGTTGATTAACTCCGCGATCGCTGGATCGGTGGAGGTAAGAAAGTCTGAGTTAGTCTTAGTCACTTCAATTATCCTTGTGGAAATTTGTACAACGGCTGATTTTGGTTGGGCGCAGCACCTAACAGTCTACTCTCAAGAGTCCATAGCCCAAAGTCTATAGTTCAATGATTTTTGACTGCTCTACGGAGGCGATTAATCGTATCCGTACTATTGGGGTTTAGTTGTGCCAACTTAATTTATTATTAGACAGATTAATTATCATAACGTTGCTTTTTGAAGCTGCGCTAAATAAAGCTTGTTGCGTAGGCGTAGCCCGTCGGAGACATCGCTCCTCTGTAGGACAAAAAGCTCAACGCTTCAGCAATTAATTGTGCGTAATACAGCACTTGCAGAATATGGCTGCGAAGTTCTACCCTGGAAAACTTAAGCAGTCAGTATTTTTGACAAATGAAAAACGGTTATTTACAGAAGTTTTAGCCCCCATAGCCGAAAGTTTAGGGGCTTATGTTGTGGATGGAGCTACGGATGCGGGAGTCATGCAATTGATAGGTGAGGCTCGTACCTATATAAATGCTAGGTTTGCTTTGATTGGTGTAAGACCCGAATTTATAGTATGTATAAAAAATGCATGGTTAAGGGTTATTTTAAATCAATTAAATTTATTGTATAATCCCTCAGTTATTCAACTAGCTTAAGTCACGTTAAGATATGCAATTAAATATCTATTCTGATAGAAATTACCTTCCAGAAGGGATGGAACCAGTGATAATACTTTATCCTTTTTGGAAAGAATTTATCCCTAGTGAAAAATACCCTTGGTCTAGAGCGTATGGCAAGTATATAGAAATAAGTAATTCCCTTTTTAAAATGACTTCGTTAGAAGAAGCTGATATAGTTGTTATGCCTACAAACTGGAGATTGATCAGAGGAGATAGTTGGAGAAGTAAAGTTAATAAAGAAGCAGAAAATCTATCTATTGAATTTGCAAATAAAGTAGCTAATAGCGGCAAAGAAATAGTTGTTTTTTTTGCAGGTGATTGTTGTGCCGAAGAAATTCCTGTTAAGAATGCAACAGTATTCCGAATGGCAGTATATCGGTCTAAAAAGGGGCAAAAGGATATTATTATGCCTTCTTTTACCGAAGATTTTGTTGAAGAATATTTAGGGGGTGAAATATCTCTCAGGCAGAAATCTGATAAACCTGTTGTTGGATTTTGTGGTTTAGCAGTACCGGATTCATGGGAAAAGAAACTAAAAACGGTTTTATTTCACGGGGCGATGTTAACCAAATCATTAGAGCTTGGAGTTTCGCCTTACAAGGGGCAAATTCTGCGTAGTCAGGCTCTGAAAATACTTGCAGAAAGCCCCTCTTTAGTAAACACAAACTTTATCATCAAAGGCGAAACAGTATTTCTAAATACACAAGATATAGAGCAAAGACAGAAGGCTCGTGCTGAATATGTGAAAAATATGGTTGAGAGCGACTACATTTTGTGTTGTCGTGGTTCTGCAAACTATTCCATTCGATTATATGAAATTCTCAGTTGTGGTCGTATTCCAATTTTTATTGATACAGACTGCGTTTTACCTGAGGAGTCTATAATAGACTGGAAAAAATATTGCGTATGGATAGATGAGAAGGAAATACCACATATTGCAGAGAAAGTAGCTGAATTCCATAGCAATCTTTCAAACCAAGAATTCTTAAATTTGCAGCATGAGTGCCGAAACCTGTGGAATAATAGGCTTTCTGCTGAGGGATTTTATACGAATTTTCATGATCATTTTTCAAAAAAATAATTCATTCAAATAAGTATTATGTCCAGAACGAAATAGCTTTAAGCTAAAACACAAAGGCGTAAAGCAAATTTTAGCACCTTTGTGTTTTGGCTTGAGGTAATTAGCTGCCCTTGGGTACAGTCTCTCCAGGGCCAGCAGTGACAATTATCAAACTTTCCGGCTTAATTAAATCTTCAATTGACTGTTGCATCTGAGCCATAGTTACTGCTTCAATCCTCTGGGGAAAGTCTCGGATTTCTGAGCGTGAAAGTCCCAAGACAGCATTATCCAAAATGATACTTGATACATTACTAGGATTAGCTAAATCCACAGGGTAGCTATTAGTAATTGAGCGTTTTGCCGTGTTGAATTCAGCCTCAGTTACTCCTTGTTCGCGCAACTGTTTGAGTAAAGCGAGAGTACTGGCGATCGCTTTTTGGGTATCACCAGGAGCAGTCTGCATCTGAATCAAGAACGGGCCGGGATTGATTCCGGCGGCAAAACTACTATAGATACCGTAGGTTAGACCTTGGCGATCGCGCACTTCTGTACCCAAGCGACTCGATAAGGTATCACCACCCAAAATTTGATTCATTATCAATGCTGCATAAAAACGCGGGTCTTTCCGAGAGATACCGTTGTAGCCTATGTAAGTAACAGCTTCGGATTTACCAGGTATAACTTTGTTCAAGCGTGTCAAAGTTTTTGGTAATGGCACGGAGGGTATTTTGAGAACAGGTGGCTTATCTGTGGCTGACCATTCGCCAAGCGCCTGATTTAGCAAAGCTTTTACTTTAACTGGCTCAAAGTCTCCAACTATTGCGATCGTTGTGCTATCTGGTCGGTAGTGTGTCTGGTAGAACCCAAGTAAATCATCACGAGTAATGCTCTTTAAACTCTCATCTGTGGGAAAGCTATGGAACGGATGATTTTCTGGGTAGATTGCCTGCTGAAATACTTGTCTTCCTAAACCTCTGGGGTCATCTAGCTGGACTTTGAGGCTTATTAACGCCCGTTGGCGGCTCAGTTCTAACTGTTCAGCGGGGAAAGTAGCATTTTCTAACACATCTGCCAGAGTTTGAATCAATATCGGCAGGTTTGCTGAAAGTCCCTCACCGCTAACGCTAACTCCTTCGCGGCTGGCACTAAAGCTCAAATCGGCTCCCCGGTCTTCTAAAGTTTTTGCTAGGGTAAGAGCATTTTTAGTCTGCGTCCCATTCATTAAGTTGGTCGCAGTGAGATTCGCTAATCCAGCTTTTTGATTGCCGTCAAATTCAGTACCAGCGTCAATTTGTCCGCTCAGGTTAATGGTGGGAAGGCTGCGATCGCGCAAGAGCAAAACCCGCAAACCGTTATTTAAGGTAAACTCTTCTGGTAGTGATTGTTTGCCCGAATCTGTAGCTGATGTGGCAGGTGGCAGATATTTAGCCAGTTCTGCTGGATCTACAGGTTTACCGGGGCTGAAATTTTCCACAGTGCGCCCAGAACCAGCGCTAGAAGTCCCTGGTTTACCATCTGGTTGAGTTGGCTCAAAGAAGCCGATGGTTTGTTTAGCCGGATTGAGGTAAGTTTTTGCTGCTTGCTGCACCTGATCTGGGGTAACTTTAGCGATCGCAGCCAGATACTGTTCAATAAAATGATAATCGCCGGCCACAATTTGGTTATATCCCAGTTGGGTTGCCTGACTAGTGATGTCTTGGTTCCCCAAAACAAAGGAGGCTTGCAGTTGTGTCTTCGCCCGGTTCAATTCTTCAGTAGTAACTGGCTGTTCTTGCAATTTTGCTAAAGATTCTTTGAGTACTTGGACAATTTTCCCCAACTCTTTACCCTGAGCCGCCGTAGCATTAATTTCATACCAACCTGGTTCGATGAGTTCGGCAGCACCACCACTAACTGAACTAGCGAGTCCAGATTCTACCAAAGCCTGGTAAAGTCTAGAGCTACGCCCACCTGTGAGGATGGCATCCATCACATCAATTGCCGGGACATCTGGATGCTTGATATCTGGCAGAGGATACACAGCTTGCAGTAGTGCCGCGCTTCCAGGTTGCTTCAAAATAATCGGTTCTTTTTTAGTAGCAGGAGCAACTGGAGAAGACGTGGCGAGATTTTCCCTCACCGTGTCCTGTTTTGATCGTTTTGCCAACTTTCCATAAGTTTCTTTCACAACTTTGAGTACAGGTTCTGTGGCAAAATCTCCTGTAATCACCAAGGTGGCATTTTCTGGGCTGTAGTAGGTTTGGTAATAATTCCGCACCTGCTCCACCGTGAATTTTTCTACATCAGCTTTTGTGCCTCCCACAGGTAAGCCGTATGCTCTGTTAGGAAAAGCATCTCGCATCACTGCTCGGCTCAGACGATAGCCTGGTGAATTTTCGTACCCCTGTAACTCGGAGATCACCACCCGCTTTTCGCTTGTGAGTTGTTCCGGCCCAATTAAAGAGTTTTCCATGCGATCGGCTTCCAGTGTCAGCAGTGCTTCGAGTTTGTCCCGTTGTACTGTGCCAAAGTAAGCTGTTTCGTCATAACTAGTAAAAGCATTAAACTGGCTACCCAAGGCACTAAATAACCTTCCAAACTGTACTGGACGGGCAGTTGTACCCTTGAACATCAAATGTTCTAGCTGGTGAGAAATGCCATTTTCTCCCTTAACCTCGTTACGTGAACCAACTTTATACCAAACTTGTACACTCACCACTGGAGCAGTATGGACTTCCTTTGTAAGCACCGTTAAGCCGTTGTCCAACACCATTTTTTGCACCCCTTGGGTGAATGAGACAGCAGATACAGGCGCGACTGCTGTTGGTGTTGCAGCATTAGTGAAATTGCCCGAAAACGATACGATACTTAGGATAAGACTGAGAAAAAACCCGATAAGCATATATGAACGTAACTTCATAAATAAGCGATCGCTTTTTATAAACTAGTAATTATTTGATGCTAAGTCATGTCTCAAGTTACCATCCGGCTGGAAACACCACCATTGGTGCTGCGTGCATTTCAGGATAATAAAATGCCGTTTTTAGCCTATCGCTGTGACTTAAAAGTGGCGAAGTATCATAGTTTAAATGCGCCTTACCCAAAAGCCGAAGCGATCGCGTTTATAGAATTAGACCTCTTGCAAAAGTCCCTAACACCCCATACCCAACCCCTCCTCACTTGCTTGCTCAGGGGATTAGGGGCAGGGAGACAAAGCTACGCTTTGGCGGGGTGGGGTTCTTAATTTTTAATTTATGCAAGAGGTCTAGTTTTTAAAAGAACCAACCGTAAGAATGCAAACCTTTACCCAAAAGATTCACACCGAGATAGCAAATCCAAACAACAACAAAGCCAGTAGCGGCTAAAATTGCGGGACGACGACCTTGCCAACCACGAGTGATTCGGGCGTGTAGATAAGCGGCAAACACCAACCAGGTGATTAATGCCCAAGTTTCTTTGGGGTCCCAACTCCAGTAGGAACCCCAGGCTTCGTTTGCCCAAACGCCACCGGCAATGATGCCAATTGTCAATAAGGGAAATCCTAGTCCGATGATGCGATAGCTGATATTGTCGAGGGTTTCGGCAAGGCTAAGGCGCTGAGGTGAAAGAGGTTCAGAATTTTGGATTTCGGATAGCGAAGCGTTAGCGAGTCCTCGAGCGTCTTGTGGATTTTGGATTGGGGTTGTTGTGACTAAACCCAAAACAGCAGTGCTACCGTTCCCGTTGCCGTTGCTACTAGTTTCAAAACGGGTAAAACCGTTATTTTCGGCAGAAGGGGCTGCTGGTTGAGAAATTAGTTCAGCTGCTTTGTGCAAGCGGTAGCCGTTGCTGCGATAGCCACCAGTACCTACAGAACTACCTTGTAGTTGAATGTTTTGACCACGAGTGACAATCAGAAAAGCGATCGCTAATAATGCACCCACCATTAAAGCAGAATAACTCAACATCATGACGCTAACATGCATCATCAACCAATTTGACTTTAAGGCAGGTACTAGAGGTTCTGACGCTTGCATCTGGGATGGTAATGTCATGGTAGCGAAAGCAGCGATCAACATTGCCACTGGAGCTGTAATAACTCCTACTAAACGGCTACGGCTACTACTTTCAGCAATTAGATGGACGGTGGTAATTCCCCAAGTTAAGAAAAATAGGGATTCATAGAGATTACTTAAAGGAAAGTAACCAGCTTCTATCCATCTTGCTCCTAGTAGAGTCGCCATGCATAAATTTGCGATCGCCATCCCAGCTGTCCCCAAAGCGGCTAGATAAGGCAGATTTGGAAAAGCCGCTCCTCCCCAATACACGAGCATTGTTAGGAATAATATGGCAAAGGACGCATTGTCCAGCCAGTTCTGGAGTACAACCAGATTCATAAAGTCTTCTCTCCGTGGATGAATTAAAATATGGATTCTGACTGTTCTGATCCTATATGCTTAGTGGGTCATGGGACAGGAGAAATGGGAAATGTACATTGGGCATTGGGCAAGAGAACTTGGGGACAAGGGGAAAGACTTGTTTCAAGTTCTCACCTCTTGTCCCCTTGTCCCCTTGTTTCCCCTGCTCCCTCTGCTCCCCATTCCCCTATCTAACAGAGTTGCTTTTATTGCTTTCTGGACTAGGCAAGGCAGTAGAGTTTCTAACTTTTTTGAGTGCTATAAAAATGTCATAACGGTTACTGCGATTGTCGCTGACACCAGATGTCATCCCAATTGAGCGCGTTGCAGCTAGCAAAGTTTGTTGATTAGGAATTAGAGTTGGTAAAGGGAAATTTTTCACAGTTCGTTCCACATCCAGGAAAAATTGACCATTTGTCGGATTTGGTTCTGTAGGAACTGTTTGTTGGAAGGGAAGAGTGCTAGCTAATATGTTGTTGGGTTTGGGAACAATTTTATCAGTGATGGGAGCGCCCACTACTAAAAAGGCAACATCTCCATCTAACCAGCCGTGGGTGGCAGTTAACGTACCATAGGGTGAAACCCAGTTAACAACGGGTTGCCCTGCGACTTTCGCCGGTTGGACTTGGAACTGGTATTGACTTCTCATCACTTCATCGAGCTGTTTTATGGATGCTTCAGCTGATTGGCGATTGCTTGCCTGTACCATGAACAGCAAACCCACAAGAAAATCATCTGGTGAACCTTGTTTTGGAGTAGTCGGAATCAGTGATAAGGAAAACTCGCCTTTCATCCAACTGAGCAAGTCCTTATCTAAATCGAGGTCGGTAAGCGATTTTATACCACCTCTGATCTGTTCTGGTGCGATCGGCGATCGCGGATTTCTCTGAGATGTTAAAACGTAATCTTCCCATAATCTCTGTAAGTTACCACCAGATAACATCATCAAGGTTTCTGCTGGTACCCGGCTTTGCATTGTCCCAGCTTTGTTTTCTACCGCCAGCACCCGTTGACTATTAGGGTTTAACCAAGAAACGCCCTTAAAGCGAATTCCTTCTGCCTCTAAAGTCATTGTCCCCGCTAAACCTTGATTATTTTGCAGTTGAGCCAGAACTTGAGCAGGTAAAGGGCGATTTGGAGAAGCTGCGGCTATTTTGGCTGCTGTAGGCACATTTACGTAAAACTGGCCAAAGCGTTGGTAGTTCGCAATTTTTGGAAAATTCTCAGCAAAGCCCCCTGTTGTGGCTAGGGATGTTTGATTTTTGTAGGCGTTGATCGCTCTTTCTGTGGCTTTAGGACTATCAGTTATAACTAAAAAACGCCTATCTAATAATGCTGCTGATAAGTTCTCGCCTGCTTGTCCTTCAATTTGTTTAATGGTGATCCCTTGATAAGTACGGTCAATCCATTTGCCTTGTTTAAGGGTTTTGGGTTGTGCCAAAATATTTTTGGCAATTTCTGGATTTTTGACTGGCAATACCATTACCATCGACTGCTGATTACTTGCAGCATCTTGATTAGTGGTAACTGGTTTAGGTAAAGCTTTATTCACTGTTGCTGGGGCAAGAATTGCGATCGTAACGTCATTGCCTACCCAAGGAGCGATATCTTTTTGAAAGTCATAACCATTATTAGTTAGAAAGCGATCGCGCAATTCTATTAAATTTTTGTCCAGTTCTGCTTGGGTTTCTTTTGTGCCAAACTCCCGCAATTTCTGCCACTGCTGGGGATCTGTTGTCAGAGAAACCGCAAATAGGGCATCACCAGGAATAATATTTGCACCTACTAGCAAATCGCTAGAAGATATTTGTCTCTGGCTTAACAACCAGTATGTTACACTTCCGGCACCAATCAATAGCCCAGCAGCCGAGAGCGTCAGCACCAGAGAGGGTTTTTTAGTTTTCTTCATTGGAACAGACACAAGAGGCGGTGCCATTGAAATCTATACCTTATACTTGCAAACTTATTACTTGCTTGATTAGTCAAGTACACTCACAGGTTTACCCATCCCTTAGGGCAGCTGATTATATTAAATTTTTCCACCCTAAATGTTTATGGTACTTGGTAATCAAGTTTTCCTAGTCTTTTAAAGGGATGTTTTTGGCTCAGTTACCATTTTTAACACGCTTTGTTGAATTTCGTAGGACGTTTCCCTGAGATTAATTCCTCTGTCGGGAAGTTTCCGCAAGTAAATCTATTATTCCAAGCAATTTGAGAATATAACTAACTGGACAAAGCTGCAAGTCAATTTCAGCGACTTGGCTTTGCTCGGTTGCGATCGCACTACTTCACAAGTACAGTATTTTTTAGGGCAATGCGGTAGTAAAGCCATGCTGTCACGCTTATTGCCTACCTATACTTCAATCCGCTTGGGTTAATAAAATTCTTTTTAAACGTAGACGAAAAGAGGCTTGCCGAACGCTATCGCAGAGACGCAGAGAATACAGAGAGAAGAAACAAATGCTTAACTTAATTGTATTGACCTATACTTGCAACTCAAATCCAGGTAATATATCTTCTCCAGAAACAATCGCTGGCATTTGCACAACTTCTACAGCTTTCAAAAGTCGGTAAATTTCAACTTGACGATCTTGAGGATTGATCAGCCAACCCAAACGCAGACCATTTTTAATGTATTCCTGCATTTTCTCTTGAATTGGTGCAAGGCGATCTGTCTCCGATCGCAGTTCAATCAAAAAGTCGGGTACAAGTAGCGGAAATTTTTTTCGTTGTTCTGGTGTTAAAGCTTCCCACCGCTCCAGTTTTACCCAAGCAGCATCAGGAGAACGTTTTGCATTGTTGGGAAGTATAAAGATAGTTGAAGAACTAAAAACTTTTCCTAATTTCGCTTGACGATTCCAAATTTCTAAATCAGCGATCAGTCCAGCTTCTTGATTTCCGCTTTCTCCTCCTACTGGTGGCACAATTATTAATTCTCCGGCTGCATTCATTTCCAGACTGACATCTCGATTGGCAATACACAATTGATAAAATTGCTCATCGCTTAAATGAGCAATTGGTTTTAGATTTAGCACAACAGTATTCATTAAACCTTTCCTCGTGTCCTTCTTGCTACCATCAGTAGGAAATTCTTGCTTATTGTAAAATTTCTTGGGGTGTAATTTTTAACCTTTCAAATAAGTAATATTCTCAACTATCAGTACCACATTTGGTTTTGCCTAACAACGGCAAACAATCACCGAAAACTCATTAGTTTAACGGCACTACTACCAGAAGCGATCGCTGCAACAATAACTCAACGTTCCTTTGATAACTTTATTGTACGATTTCAGTCATTCGCGCCACATCATGGCTTTTTACTGATTTTGGGAATTTAATTGCATCGCTCCCAAATGTTTAGTTAAATAAGGCGAAAAAACTTCATAAATTAAGGTTAGTGGTTGTCCATGATGCCAAAACAAGTAGTGGCGACCCCAAAAAGGCCCAGTTACATCAAAACCAGACTCTAGCGCCGATGAGTCACCATAGTAAATCCCTCGAACATCCCGATATAACTCTGTGCGGAGACGAGCTAAACTTGCCCAAATTGGTAATGAACGATTTTGCAAATACTCATCTACATGACTGGCTTCCCACCACGAGGTAGCATAGGCTAATCGTTGACCAGAAGCAGTTCGTAGCCACACTTGTCGCCGTAGCCGCGGCCCTGGTACAGCTTGGATCAAGTCAGGTGCAGCATCCAAGTCCATGCCAATTAATGACATATCAATGACATCTACTTCTACAGGCTCACCTGTAAGCAATTCTAGATGACGTGTTGGAGAGCCGTCACCCAAAAGCATTAGCTGCCAAGCAGGTGCTAGCTGAGTATGAGGTAAACTTTTTTGAATCACTTCCTCCCCTCCTTGCCAAATCGGAGTGAGGCGATGCCAAGCTGCTGGCAGTGTTAAGTTGTTTGTCGGCGTAAAAGTAATACTCAATGCTTTTTACAAAACTTCACGTATCTCTATAAAAGCATAAAAAACCTGAGCTATACCAAGATTTAAGGGTCAAAAGTCTAAGGTCTATTGACCTATGACTATTGACCCTTTATTAACAAACAAAATATGCGGATGGCGAGACTCGAACTCGCAAGGCAAAGCCACACGCACCTCAAGCGTGCGCGTATACCAATTCCGCCACATCCGCACGGTTTGTCTAAACATAGACTATAGCATAAGAAAATAATTATAGTAAGGTGATATCTAAGTTATATTTCTCAAAAATATAAATTTCCTCAAGGCGGTATCAGACTGACAGAAATTTAGCAGATGCACAAGTGATATTAAAAAGGGTAGAGCGACTGTGGGAGGTGCGGTGCGATGGCGTACCCGCCCGCCGTAGGCGATGTCTACAACGGGATACGCCTACACAAAAGCCCAGTTTAGTAAGCTAGGCAAGATTTACAGCAGCAATGTTGTTAGTCTAGTAAGACTAGTAGAGGCAGCAAGCCTGCAATATGCGAGTTTGCTTAGTAATCAGGGTGGCGAATCTCCTGTGATAATTTGAAATAATGCGAAAGCATCGTTTCAAGTTGGATCGGAGAAAATGTCAATCTACTGGTAATGATATCGAAACTAAAAAATGAAGTTTGACAAAATATTAATTGCCAATCGGGGAGAAATCGCCCTTCGTATTCTCCGCGCCTGTGAAGAAATGGGGATTGCGACAGTCGCGGTTCATTCCACCGTTGACCGGAATGCTCTCCACGTCCAGCTTGCTGATGAAGCGGTTTGCATTGGCGAACCTGCTAGCAGTAAAAGTTATTTGAATATTCCCAATATTATTGCTGCCGCACTGACACGCAATGCGACTGCGATTCATCCAGGCTATGGCTTTTTGGCAGAAAATGCCCGGTTTGCGGAAATCTGTGCCGACCATCATATTGCTTTTATCGGCCCAACTCCAGAAGCTATAAAGCTGATGGGGGATAAATCCACTGCCAAAGAAACCATGCAAAAAGCTGGAGTCCCGACAGTACCAGGTAGTGAGGGGTTAGTAGAATCCGAGGAAGAAGGATTAAAATTCGCCAAGGAAATCGGCTATCCAGTGATGATCAAAGCCACAGCAGGTGGCGGTGGACGGGGTATGCGCCTGGTGCGTTCTGAAGATGAATTTGTCAAACTTTTCTTAGCAGCCCAAGGGGAAGCAGGAGCAGCTTTTGGTAATTCTGGTGTTTACATAGAAAAATTTATTGAACGTCCCCGCCACATCGAATTTCAAATTTTGGCGGATAACTACGGTAATGTTATCCACTTGGGCGAACGGGATTGCTCAATTCAGCGCCGGAATCAAAAGCTACTAGAAGAAGCACCAAGTCCGGCTCTCGACGAAGACCTGCGTGAGAAAATGGGACAAGCTGCTGTCAAAGCTGCCCAATTCATTAATTACAGTGGGGCGGGTACTATCGAGTTTCTCTTGGATAGATCCGGTAAATTCTACTTTATGGAAATGAACACCCGGATTCAAGTAGAACATCCTGTAACAGAAATGATTACTGGAATAGACTTGGTTGCCGAACAAATTCGGATTGCTCAAGGAGAAAGACTCAAGCTTACCCAAGAGCAAGTAGTTTTGCGGGGCCATTCAATTGAGTGCCGGATCAACGCTGAAGACCCAGATCATGACTTTCGACCTTCTCCTGGACGCATAAGTGGCTATCTTCCCCCTGGAGGCCCTGGTGTTCGCATTGATTCCCACGTTTACACAGATTACCAAATCCCGCCTTACTACGATTCTTTGATCGGGAAGTTAATTGTTTGGGCCCCAGACCGAGCCACTGCTATTAACCGTATGAAACGCGCACTCCGGGAATGTGCCATCACTGGACTACCCACCACCATCGGGTTTCATCAAAGAATTATGGAAACTCCACAATTTTTGCAGGGTAATGTCTACACAAGTTTTGTCCAGGAAATGAACGGCTAGTACCGCAAGGCGGAAGTCAAAAGTCAAAAGTCAAAAAGCTTTAATTTTGGGCTTTCTGGCTGTAATGAAATGGTAGGTTTATTTCCACCAACCTGTACTAGGGGGTGGGGAGTGGGAGAAGATGAGGGAGATGGACTGGAACCAATGCCCCATGCCCCATGCCCCATGCCCCATGCCTAATTTACACGAGCCAGCATAGTCAGCAATCCTTGCTGACCTAGTAATATTTCTCGCACCAGACTGAAGATACCAACCCAAATAATAGGTGTAATATCCACTCCGCCTATAGGTTGTACTAGTTTTCGCAATGGCACTAAAAATGGTTCGGTGGGCCAAGCTATTAAATTAAAGGGCAAACGATTCAGATTCACTTGCGGATACCAAGTGAGAATGATCCGAAATATAAATAAAAATGTCATCAGCCCTAATACAGGGCCAAGAATCCAAGCAGTCAGGTCAACACCAGTCATCGGTTTAAGGTACTATCTGTAAAGAAAAACTTAGGCAACGGCAAGCCGCGCTTCGCTCACGCCAAAAAATTTGAAGCTTTGTAAAGCACTCTCATCATCATTTTAACCAAATGCTGCCACTTCCTTGTGGAATACAAAAGCAAACTTCCTCACAGCACTTAACAAGTTTGGCAGTTCAGATTTAGAGGCTTCTCAAGAAAGTAATACACTATTAAAATTAAGATGAAGTGTGTAAAAAAAAGGTTTAGAAGTATGACGCCTTCTTTAGCAAATTTTCTTTGGAGTCTGCTATGGGGTACTGCAATTGTTGTAATCCCCGCTACAGTTGGTCTAATTTTCATTAGCCAAAAAGATAAAATCCAGCGTTCATAATGCTTGTGAGAGTTAATTCAACTCTCATAACCTATTGTCTGTCAGCTATTTATGATTGCACTAAAAACAGCAGTATTTGCCGCTACTGGTAGTTGTAGATTACAGACATAGGTATTTTTATTTTTCGGTGAACAGCTTCAGAGCTTCTTTGCCAGAGGCTTTGAAGCTTTAATATATCGTGACTAATTACAGTAGTGATTTTAATTGTGACTCGCTAACATAGATTTGATATTGGGAAAACAGCAATGATAAATTTTGGGCTGAACTCAGCCAGTTTTCTGGCTCAGGTAAATTTTGGGGCAAACTCAGCCAGTATTCTAGGAATTTTCCTGGCTGTGGCTGGGGCAGCACTGTATTTTCTCCGCACTGTGCGTCCAGAATTGTCACGGGATCAAGATATTTTTTTTGCGGCAGTCGGCTTGCTCTGCGGCTTTATTCTCGTGTTTCAAGGATGGCGCTTAGATCCGATTTTGCAATTTGGTCAACTGCTTTTAGTTGGCACAACTGTGTTTTTTGCAGTTGAAAGTATTCGTCTGCGAAGTATAGCTACCCAGCAAGCAAAGCGCAACACTCCGATTGTGGACGATGAGCGAGAGGTAAGCAAAAACTATTCCTATAATGATCGCAGAAAGTATCAAGCTGAAATGGATGCAGACTTAGATCCATTGCCTTATGAAGACGAGGAAGAACGCCCCGTGCGTCCCCGGATTCGGGGTAGCAGGGATGAGATTTCCACTCGTGATAACTACTACGAGGAGCAACCTCCTCGTCGTCCAGAACGCCGCAACAGCAACAGCAGCAGTAGCGAAAGACAGGCTCCACCAGATAGAACGCGGCGGCGGACTTCTGGGCGTCCTGTGAATCGCCCTTCTGAAACCTCTGAAGAAGAAAATTGGGGTTCTTCATCTAGGCAAGTTGATGATTGGGAAAGTTCGGGAGGGGAAGTCAGAAAACCTTCTCGTCGTAGTAATAACGGACCCCAGCGTTCAGAAAGTCGTGAAGATGATGTTGCTCCCAGACCAAGAAGACGTCGTCCACCCACTGACTCAACTCCTCGAAGACCGCGTGAAGATGATGAAGCGATCCCAACGGATTATGTACCATATAACCCGATTGAAAAGCCAAATGAGGGACTAGATAATTCGACCGATTTTGATGATGATGTTTAAAACAGTTGGCGTGGAAGTAGGTTTAAAGGCAACGGAAAACAGTTGAGGTGGAAAAATTTACGCCTACATTTTGGCTCCAAAGACCAATTCATTGGAGCCTGGTTTTTGGTTTAACCAGTTTGCTTGCGTCTTGTGGCTCTAACAATATTCCCATAGGGCCTACTTCCCTCAACAGTCGCTACACCGAGGAGCAACCTGCTTTGAGTGGAAATGGGCGCTTTTTAGCGTTTGTATCTAATCGGAATGGTAATCAGCAGCTACTGGTTTTCGATTTGGAGAGGCAACTATTTATTGGTACACCTGGCATAAACCGAGCGGAGACAATTGCTGAAAGTCCTAGCTTGAGCTATACCGGGCGTTACATTGCTTATCTTACTAGCGACCAAGGTAGACCAGTGGTAGCGCTTTACGATCGCGCTACGCAACAGTCGCAAATCGTCACACCAACCTATCGCGGCTGGGTGAGAAAACCAAATATCAGCCCAGATGGACGTTATGTTGTCTTTGAAACCGCCAGCCGTGGTCAGTGGGATATTGAAGTCTTAGACCGGGGGCCAAATATTGAGTTAGATATTCCTAATGGTGCAACTGTAGGTTCACCTCCGTACAAGAGAGGGAGCAGGGGAGCAGGGAGCAGGGAGATGAGGGAGAATAATTAATGCCCGCGCCCCATGTCTAATGTCCAATGCCCAATGCCCCATGCCCCATGCCCAATATATGAAACGTATTTTTTTTATACCTGCATTTTTAAGCTTAAGTTTATTGACTGGGTGTTTTGGCTACCCTCGGCTTTTGAGTTATCCCTTTGATCCGGGAGGGCGGAGTCTCAATAGTTTAGCGTCAGAATTAAACCCCCAAATTTCTGGGAGATACATTGTTTTTATTACTGACCGACGCGGTAGCCAAGATGTTTATATGTTTGATACAGTGACTCGTGATTTGGTTGATTTGCCGGGTTTAAACTCCCTTGATGCGATCGCAACTCATCCTAGCGTTTCACAAGATGGCCGTTATATAGTATTTGGTGCTAGCCGTCAGGGGCGATCGGCTATTTTTCTCTACGACAGGGAAACACGCCAATCACGAAATTTGACTAATAACCTACAATCTGAAGTCCGCAACCCTACAATTAGCGCTGATGGTAGTAGGATTGCTTTTGAATCCAGTAACAACGGTCAGTGGGATCTTTTGGTATATGACCGTTATGGACAGCCGTTGAATATACCTCAAGAACCACGTTGAAATAGAGTAAAGAGTAAGGAGTTAAAATTCCTAACTCCTTACTCCTAACTTTTGTTTTCTACTTGTTGCACAGATTCAATGAGCGATCGCACTTGTTCCGTCCCTTCAGAAGGTTCAAATGATAGGGGAAACTTACCCCGAACGATCATCCGTAAACCGAGGGGTGCAAGACTTAGTAATCCTCTTAAATCTTTAAAGTAGTTACCGACAACTTGTAAACCAAATTGACGTTCATCAATCCAACCACCTTCTTTAACTAAATCCACCAATACTTTTCGGTGACGAATTGAGCGACTATCACTAGCTTGTTTGTGCGTGAGAATTTCTTGTTTAATTTTGGTGATTTGTTCTAATGGTGCAACCTCCATTGGACAAACTGAATCACAATACAAACAACGGGTGCAACCCCATACGCCTTTAGTACCTTCGTTGTAGCTTGCTAAACGATTTTCGGTGTCGCTATCGCGCGAGTCTGCTACCATCCGGTAAGCTTTGGCAAGGGCATGAGGGCCAACAAAGTTTGGATCAACTTCACGGGCGTTGCATTCAGAGTAACAAGCACCACACATAATACAGTTACCAGTTTGATCGAGGCGCGATCGCTCTTGAGGTGTTTGCAAAAACTCTCTTTCTGGTACTTGTCGGGCTGCCGTACTTACATAAGGAGCAACTGCCTCTAGATTATTCCAGAAACTGCTCATATCTACAACCAAATCTTTAATCACGGGCATATTCCCCAGAGGAGCGATCGTGATTTCGGGAATGGGATTTACTTTACTTTGGGATGATGGTATTTGTTGTAATCTGGCAAGTTCACTGCCAACATTTTCCTTACAAGCTAAAGCCGAACGTCCATTAATTCGCATAGCACAGCTACCACAAATTGTATTACGGCAATTTTTGCGAAACGCCAAAGTTCCATCTTGCTCCCACTTAATATGGTTGAGGCAATCCAGGATTGTATTACTTGGTTCTGCCTCTACAAGGTAGCTTTGCACAACGGGGGAGGAATTTTGTTGCTGTCGAATAACCTTAAAAATAACTTCCATGACCACTAACCAAAATTTTAAAATTGCTTCACCAGCCTCAAAAATCATGAGTCAAGGCAGGTAGTTACGAAAAGTGAGCTATACTCTTTTTGCCCTTCATTCAAAGCCTGGTGTTGATAGGCTGACGACGAAAGAGCGACTGATTCTACTTTAAGCATAACCATTAAAACTTTACTTTTAGCAGCGTTTTAGGCAATATTTGTGTCAAATTCTGAGATTAAACGCCAAAAATGTAATTATAGCTTTGCATTGAATTTACCTGTTTAGGAATGTAAAGGAAAGAGCATTTGCTAAGAGAGGGATTTACGTTCATCTCTGACCTAGCGATTATATCCAAATTAAATGCATGTTAACTTGAGTCAGAGCAACTAGCTGGAAAAATTCTGCCTTCGCTACCACTTGACGGGATTTTTTGATTATATAGAAGTGTAAAAGGGTATGTTCAATATATAGTAGTGGCAATCAAGCGTTAGGTATATGTTAAGAGATTTATTCTTCCCATAGACAGACGTACAAAATTCTCTGACTGCTTTTGAGCTTACGGTAATAAACCGAAAAAGAATCCTTACCATTTTCAAATAAAACTTCTTGTACTGGGAATCCTGGATGTGCAAGACTTTTATATTTTTGCCTCCTCTCAATCAAGAAAACCTTGGATTTAACATATTGGTCAAAACTGCTCGTCTAAATTAGATAAATTTTTATAAAAGGCATAAAGCAATACTCACGGTTGCAATAAAGGGTTAGGAAAATCGTCACTGCTTTTTCCAACCTTTAAGTCCAGGGATTTAAATAAAAATTTACTAGCAATTTTAATTCAAAATTAAACAATTATTTTGCTATTATTAGTCCATGCTAGTATTTAATATAAAATTACGAAGACACAAAACCAGAATCAATAGCCGTATCAGCGCGGCTACTACTGCTTTGTTGATTCGTAGTGTAGAGACAAGAAAATTCGCGTCTCTACTGGCAGGACAAAAGGGTATATACCCATAGGACTCTATTGAAATACTATGCTGTCCTAAGCTTGAGAGGACGAGTAGAGAAAACTCTACCTGCTCATTGGCAAGAAGGGCAAGCACTAGAAGTGGAAAACCTGCATTTTTTTGGATCTACGACTTATTTGGAGTAGACCTAACCTAATTTGTAAAGGTGGCTGAAAGTTACACCGCTACAGTAGCGCCAAAAGAGAAAATAATTTCATTTCTGATGGCGAATAATGGTTAAAAGTGCCGTGAAATTAGCAAAATTAATTTCTATGGCAACTATGACCTCTAATTGGTTGTGGACAACCATATATAGAAGTGCTTTTGGCTCCTATCGGCAGGAGTTGACCCATTACACTAGAGTCCTAAGTAGCTCTATGCAAATGCTAAAAAGCCAAATGCTGGCATGAGACTACATCGTTTTTCAGTTTGGAGAGAGTAAGGAAAATTTGAGCATAATGACTGAAACTGCAACCGCGCCATTAACCGGAAAAGCACTACTTGCTAAAGTAAAAGAACTTTCCACTTTACCACGCCGAGAAAGAGCTAAACAGTGCGGCTATTACACTGTTACTAAAAATAACCAGGTTCGTGTCAATCTCACCGATTTTTATGACGCTTTGCTATCGGCTAGAGGAATTCCTCTAAGTCCAGAAGCACCTAAAGATGGTCGTGGTCGTGAACCGACATATCGGGTTAGTGTCCATCAAAATGGTCAGATTGTAATTGGTGCTACATATACCAAAGCAATGAGCTTAAAGCCTGGAGATGAGTTTGAAATTAGGTTGGGATATAAGCATATTCACCTGATTCAACTCGGTGAAACTGATAAAAAACTAACCTCACAAGATATAGACTCCGACGAATCAGACGAAGATTTGGAAGACGAAGAGTAAATTTGCTGATGGTATGGTAAGGATAAGTTTCAGTTGATGATAACTTTTCCTTACCCCGGCAGAAAACTAGTAGCTCTGATTTAGAACATTTTGTCCCAGGTAAAAAATACGATTAGACCCCTTGCAAAATTCACGAAATTTAGTAGAGTCTTGATTAATCAGCAAGAAATCTATAGTGCAAGAAGTCTATCGTGTTTTTTTTGTTTACTTTAATAACTTCCTTTGAACCTTCGCTCAACGCCTTACTGGCGTTTATGGAAAATGCACCAGCACTAATTATAGTGATGGTATTTTTTATTTTCTGGATAGTTTTCTGGTCACCAGTCGCAGTAATATCAGCAATATTGCTTAATTGGCGACCTCCTAAACCTTTGCAGCCAGGACAAAAGATGCCGTTATTAGTGTCACTTTACCTATTAGCTCCCCTGACTCTGTGGGGAGTTAGTTGGCTCACCAATAAATCTTTTTCGGATTACGGCTTTGTTGGCAATCTTTCAACTCTTGGTTCTTTAGGACTAGGTTTTGCTTTGGGAGTGGTGAGCCTAGCTATTGTATCTAGTGGGCAATTGGGGTTAGGTTGGTGTTCTTTTGAAAAAACGAATTTCAAGTTACTACTACCTATTTTGCTACCAATTTTTTTGATAGCGTTATTAGTCGGTGGGATAGAAGAGTTGATTTTTCGCGGTTTCCTGTTTACTGAATTAGAGCAGGACTATCCAGTTTGGATAGCAGCAGCAATTTCTAGCCTGATATTTGCCTTGCTACACCTGGTTTGGGAGCAACGCGAAACGGCACCCCAACTGCCTGGATTGTGGCTGATGGGAATGGTGCTGGTGTTGGCACGCTTTGCCGCGAACAGTAATTTGGGTTTAGCTTGGGGGCTACACGCGGGATGGGTATGGGCGATCGCCACCGTAGACACAGCAGAACTAATTACTTATACAGGTAAAGTCTCTGATTGGTTTACAGGTAAGAACAAAAAACCCCTTGCTGGCTTGGCGGGAATTATTTGTGTATTTGGAACTGGGGTGATTATCTGGCTTTTCTCTAGGTATTTTTAACTTCGCGTTAAGGTGCAACTTAACTTTAGAACAGAATACTGTTTGCATTGACTCAATTGAATATCACGTTAATGCAGTCGATAAGATTTTAGGAATTATATTGCAGACCTTTGAGAGTTCCTTGTCTAAAACCCTAGTTTAGCTAATTCGGGCAGAAGCCCCACGCCTGATCCGTAGGGGAGCGTGGGATGAATAACAGAAATGCTGATTAGATAGGCATAAATAAAGCAAAAATAGGGCAGGCATCTTGCCTGCATTACAAAAATTAATTATCTGTTGTGGGGTGGGTGTTTTGTCCGCTAGAGATTCGTTACCTAATCCCTAATTTCTTAACCACCAAAACCAGGAATTAAACGCTTGAGAGCGCGATCGGCAACGTCACCATAACGCAGTTCTCCACACAGAATTTTACCCATGATTTTGGCACCAGAGGGGCGCTTAACACCAACTTTGTAGCCAATGCTAGGAAAGCGATAGAATGCTCCACCTAATTTTTTCGCCCAAGCCATTTCAGTACCCCATTCTTCATTAATGGCTTCACTATATTTTTCTAAAGCGTTAATATCACCAGAAAGAGCTTCATTAATCGCTCCTGCTGCAATCAAACCGCTAAAAATTGACGGGCGAATGCCTTCTGCTGTCATAGGATCAACTACACAAGCAGCTTCCCCAGCCAAAACTGCATTTTGAGTATGCAACTTTTGATTGCCATCCCACAAGCTAAGGGGATAACCATACTGCTTGCTAGTTTTGATATCTACATTAAACGATCGCGCGTACTCATCTAAAATCTTCTTAAAGTCTTGAGGTTCGCCGCCGATAAATGTACCGACACCAATGGAATAACCGTCCGCTTTCGGGAAATTCCAGATGTAACCGTTTTTCACTAAGCCAAACTCGAAGTGAATTGTAGATTTATCCTTCACATTTGCGGAAACTTCTGCTTCTAAAGCTCCTGCTAAACGACGTTTACGTTCTTTGAAGCCGAGCCATTTTGCCATTGGCCCTTTAACACCATCAGCCGCAATTAAGTAGCGAGCTGTAACTGGCCCACTGGCTGTATTAACTTGCCAATAGTCACTTTTAAACTCAATACCCATTACTTCAGTATTATCTCGGAGTTCAGCCCCTTGCTTCTGTGCTTGCTGCACTATAAAATGGTCAAAGATATCTCGTCGCACCATCCAGACTGGTTCCTTGGTGGCGATTTTCGCTTCCACGGGGTCGCCTAATTTCCAGGTAAAGCGAAGGGAGTCGGCTTTTACAGAAATTGCTGGGCTAAAATCAAAGTCAAACCATTGAGCGATCGCTGGAGATACACCACCGCCACAAGGCTTATATCTTGGTAGGGATTCTTTTTCTAACACTAATATTGAGCGACCCTGCTTGGCTAAATGATATGCAGCTGTTCCACCAGCTGGGCCAGCGCCGACGATGATGCAGTCGTACATATGGCTGAATTTTTGCTCCTGAACTCGTTTATTTTCTATTGAGTAGAGGCAATTTGTCATAATTCGTAATTCGTAATTCGTAATTAAATATGGGTTGATATCCCCGTCACAAAACATAACTACGCTGGCGACACGAGAAAGCAAATCCGCTTACTCCAGAAGCTACGCGAAGCGTCTGTTTGCGGCAAGCTCCAGCGAACGTAGAAAGAAAGCGTCATTATGAATTACGAATTGTTTAAGAATTGCCCCTACTCTAATTATTTATGTCTACTTAGTTGCTTGATCAGTTTTTGTTAGATATTAAGAAATGATAAAGGCTGAAGAATTTATCCATGATCCTTCAGCCTTTATGCTTCAGACTTTAGACTTTAAACAGTCGTGATGTCTTTTTCTTTTTCTGCCAATAGTGCGTCTATTTTGGCAATATACTCGTTTGTCAATTTTTGCAAGTTGTCTTGTTGGTCTTTTGATTCATCTTTGGAGATTTCAGAGGCTTTCTCCTGCTTGCGAATTGAGTCTATGGCATCGCGGCGGATGTTGCGAATAGCAACACGACCCTCTTCAGCATATTTAGTAGCCATTTTGACGAATTCTTTTCGGCGATCGCTGGTCAAAGGCGGAATATTCAGCCGAATTACAGAACCATCGTTACTGGGGGTTAAACCCACATCTGAGAGGGAAATCGCCTTCTCAACGATGTTTAGGGAATTACGCTCGTAGGGCTGAATCAGAATTGTCGAGGCATCTGGCGTGCTAATATTTGCCAGTGATTTTAAGGGTGTAGGTGAACCGTAATAGTCCACTAATATCTTATCTAACAGACTCGCATTGGCGCGGCCAGTGCGAATCGTGTTAAAAGCTCGTTGAGTTGACTCAACAGAACTTTGCATTTTACTTTTCGCGTCAGCTAATATCACAAGAACCTCCCACAAGGGTACCGATGGATTCTCCCAAGACTGCTCGGTGGATGTTACCTCGCACCGTTAGGTCAAATACCAGAATTGGGATATTATTTTCTTTACACAAGGCGATCGCAGTACTATCCATCACCCGCAAATCTTTGGCTAAAACGTGCGCGTAGGTGAGGCTATTGTAACGCTTGGCGTTAGGATAAATGTGAGGATCTGCATCATATACTCCGTCTACTTTGGTGGCTTTAAAAATCACTTCAGCATCAATTTCTGCTGCTCTTAGTGCCGCAGTGGTATCTGTAGTGAAGAAGGGATTTCCAGAACCAGCACCAAAAATTACCACCCGCCCTTTTTCAAGATGACGGATGGCACGACGACGAATATATGGTTCTGCTAATTCTTGCATAGCGATCGCAGTTTGTACCCGCGTCTGTACCCCTATGTGTTCTAGCGAATCTTGCAGCGTCATGGCGTTCATTACCGTGGCAATCATCCCAATATAGTCAGCGGTTGCCCTATCCATCCCCGCCGAAGCTGCTTTGACGCCACGAAAAATATTGCCGCCGCCAACAACTATGGCGATTTGAGTGCCAGTGGCTATCACCTCTGCTAATTCTTGTGCTATTCCTTTGACCACTTCTGGATCAATGCCATAGCCCATGTTGCCCATTAAGGCTTCACCGCTCAGTTTGAGTAAAACCCGTCGGTAATTCGTTCCCATGAAGTTCCGCTTTATCAAAAAAGTTGCAATTGCCTCCAATTTAAGATAGCAGTTACAGGGACTATCTATGTCTAGTTACGCAAAATCAATGTAGTACCTATTGGTTCTGTTTGTGGTATGTCTATTTCTTGACCAAGAAACAGAGAAGCGATCGCAGTTCTCAAGTAATCCTCTCCCACTGATGATGAGTCTTGGGGATGATCGTCAATTTTACCTTTGTAGCGTACTATACCATTAGTATCTATTAAAAATGCCATTGGTGTTTTTGTAGCACCAAAACTGCGGGTGACATCTTGTGTCGAGTCCCACAAGTAAGGAAAGTTTAAATCATGATGTTGGGCAAAAGCTTTCATATTTTCAAAGCTTGGCTTAGTGTCGTGATTACCATCACTACCATTCATACCAATGAGTGTGAAGCCTTCTGGGGCAAATTCGGCTTGAATGTTTTTTAACCTGTCTATATAGCACTCTACATAAGGACAGTGGTTACACATAGAAATAACGCCGACTGCTCGGAACTTCTCAAGATAACGTCTGAGATGATGTACTTGACCATCAATTCCTGGTATTTCAAAATCGGGTGCATAGCTCCCAATGGGAGTATCGATTGTTTCTAGTAGATTCATGATTTCTGGCTCGCAGAACTAGGAACAAAAAAAATATTATTAAATTCAGCGTCAGTTTCCAGTTGCAAACCACCCCTTAGCCGATGCCTCATATTCGACAATGTTATAGACTCTCATTAGCGATCGTAAATTGTGAAACTACTGAATCTAGCACTAATGCTAATTCGCTCACATCTAAAAATAGCAAAAATATTACTTACATTTAGAGAAGTTATAATTCCTAATGCTAGACATAATCTAAGTTGTGAGTAAATTACCTCTATCAACAAGGCGAAAACTTTCTATGCTGGATACTAAAACTATCAGCCTAGAAGTTTTCGTGGTGTATGTCTAAGTTATCACTAGAGTAAAGGATTTTCTTTGAAAATCTGATAAATTTTATTCAAATTAAAAACAATTTTGTTTGTGCCTTGCGCCTGCAAGGCTTTTACCCTTGTATTAATCAAATTTCCCATGACAACCTCAAGTTCAAAAATAGCCCTCAACTCTACAAAAACCTGGATTTGGCAAGGTTTCCCTATCTGCTATCAAACCCAAGGAACTACTGGGCCAGTTGTTGTCCTCGTGCATGGATTTGGCGCTTCTTGGTGGCATTGGCAAAAAAATATTCCCGTATTAGCACAAAATTGTCGTGTTTATGCGATCGATTTGATTGGTTTTGGTGCTTCCGCAAAACCTAAACCTGGTGAAAAAATTGCCTACACACTAGAAACCTGGGGACAGCAGGTAGCAGATTTTTGCCGTGAAGTAGTGGGTGAGCCAGCTTTTTTAGTCGGAAATTCTATTGGCTGTATTGTAGCCATGCAAGCAGCAGTAAGCAACCCAGATATTGCCTTGGGAGTTGCATTACTCAACTGTTCTTTAAGGCTGTTGCACGATCGCAAACGGGTAACTTTACCTTGGACTCGTCGTTACGGAGCGCCTCTACTGCAACGCTTGTTATCTATCAAACCAGTTGGCGATTTCTTTTTCAATCAACTCGCCAAACCGAAAACAGTGCGGAAAATTCTGCTGCAAGCTTATGCGAATGCTGAGATGGTGACAGATGAGTTGGTAGATATTCTCACTTCACCAGCAAGTGATGTGGGGGCTGGGGCTGTGTTTCTTGCTTTTACTTCTTATTCTACAGGGCCTCTACCTGAAGACCTTTTGCCACTGCTACCGTGTCCGGCGATTATCTTGTGGGGAACGGCTGATCCGTGGGAACCAATTAAATTAGGGAGAGAATTAGCTAACTTTCCGCAAGTAGAAAAGTTTATTCCTTTAGAGGGAGTGGGGCATTGTCCGCAGGATGAAGCGCCGGAGTTAGTCAATCCGATTTTACTCGATTGGATTTTGGAGCGATCGCAGTAATAGACTCGGCTCAATTTTCTACGTAATGGGTGGTATTGAATATATTCAAAAAGATTTATTTTTCGTTGATTGAGCCGATACGAAAAATTTACTTTCTACCACTTTTTTTGTACGGATATGATTTCTTCGCTAATATTTCTACGGAAGTTCAGGAAGAAATTGAAGGAGGATCTATTGAGAGGATTATAGAAAAACTCAATACTATTAAGCCTTTTATTCAACCTGCTCCCTTACTTGCTAATAGATTTCCACTCTCCAAAGTAGGGGCCACGTCAGGGCGGCCGCATCTAAATTACTCTTGATCAAAACCAAAGTTGAACATCAACGATAAAATCAGCATTTACTGCTTAATTTACTTTTAGAGACTCAAAGCGATCGCTAAATATTTTCGCAATAAGAGGAGATTAATGATAAAAGTACAAGTTCTATTGAGAATAGACTAGTCTTGTTGACATGATGCGGCCGCCCTG